>JAKLQX010000036.1 GCA_022013085.1 Candidatus Omnitrophota bacterium
TGAGGCAACGCGCTTTGGATCGCTTCTTCTTTACCAAAAAGCAAGAGCGCGGCAAGCGTAAAACCCGACTTTCCCGTCGCGGCATCAGTGCGATACAGCCCGGAAACGCTAAAGAAATCTTGCCTGGAAAGCATATTCCAGGGATGATTTGGGCGGTTAATCTGGATCAATTTTCTTACTTTATCAACAATACCATCTACAAAATCGCTCTCGTGAAGATAAGGGTAAATAGTGGTTTCCGTATAAAGAGAGCTTTTGCGCAAATAAATGTTCTTGATTGCTTCATCAGCCTTAACCTCAAAATCGCCATCAACGCTGCGATCAAACACTTTACCGTTACAGCGATGCACCTGTGAGCTCGCAGGGACCAATACCGAGATCAACTTTTGGCCGCGATAATCAATGATCTCTGGGTGCAGCAAGAATGCCGGGGTTATTTTAGAAGGATTATTGCTTATATCTGCCAGCTGCTTGCATATAGTTTCCACTCTTCCCGGCGACACCCCAATACATTTTCCCGAATCACTAACGCCTAATAAAATAGAACCGCCATTGCGATTTAAAAAGGCGCAAACAGTCTCAAAAAAACTTTCAGGCAAGGATTCTCGGGCTTCCTTAAATTCCAAAGAAATGCCCTCTCCTTTAATTATTAATTTCTTAATTTCTTCTATTTTCATGATTTTGTAAATCCATAGACAGTGTACGTAATTTCATTATTGTTAGGTAGTTACAAAACAAATACTACCGCTTTCTCTTTCAAACCAAGGAACGCGTATCATTTCTTCACCAAATTATTCCTCCAGAATTCCTGCAAGAATATTACAAATACCCCAAGAAACAACCCCATGACTATTGATATCGCTAAAATTTTCTTTTTGCCTGAATTTATGGGGTTAGCGGAAACTCTCGGCTGCGATATAATTCTCAGGTTTAAAATAAAATTATTCCTTATCTTTAGTTTATCTATCACCATTTGAAAATCACTTATTTGAGAAGTGGTGTTTTTAAGTTCTAAGCTTAGATTAACCCGGCGGATGGTTAATTCGCTAAATTGATTATTCACCTGGTTTAGATAGCTAGAATTGTTCTGGAGATAGTTTGCCAGAAGCAAAGTGGAGGCGCTCTCTATAGTTGCATTCCCCTTTAATAGTCCTTCACGCTTTTCTAATATCTGCGTTGTATTTGTATTTACAAACTTTATCTCATCTCTTAGCTTATCTTCCCTAGCTATCACTTCTTTAATCTGTTCCTGCAAATTCTTAGCCTTTTCTTCAACGTTTACGATTGCGCGTTCATTAAATTTTATCTGACTCGCAATATCAGCATACTCAGACTCAACGCGCTTAGCATAACTACCAGAAATTAAATCACCCAAATTCCGCAACAAGACTACACCAAATTCCTTCTTCTTACTTTCTAAATCAATACTCACTTGTAAAATATTAGTTTTATCCGGAATGAGTACCTTAAATCCAGGAAACGTCCCGGAGTCTAAATTCAATCTTCTACTAAGTTCATCATTAAAAGCATTATTTATAATCAAACCTTTCAAGCTTTCCGCGGAATCAAGATCATTGGCCCCGGTCAACACTTCACCGTTAACTGGCGGCTGGATCATCATTAAGGTTCTATATATCTTTGGAGAAACTAAAATATTAGATAATCCTATAGCAAAAGTTAACAAGAATACCGCAATCAAAGTCTTTTTGCGCTTAACAATTACTTTAATATACTGGCTTAGGTCTATTTCCACCTCTTCGTAATTCTGGCTATTTTGGTCCATATTCACCTCCGTAGGTTTTCATTAGTAGATCACTTTCCTGTTTTAGTTTATTGTATTCTACCTCTTTGATTTGTAGGAAATGTTTGACAAGCCTGAATTTTTCTTCCAAGCCTTTCTCGGTTAAAAGATAATGGATTTTTCTTAGTTTTCCGGGGTTACCGGTGAAGTTTTTGGCCTTGATAAACCCCTTTAGGATAAGTTCTCGTAGAAGATAGTTAGTTTTACCTAAGGAGAAGTTTAGACGGCTAGAAAGATCCCGCTGAGTAGCATTTGGGTTGGCTTCTAACTCCTTGAAAATAAAGAGAGTTTCTTCTGTTTGTGGCTGTTCAGTCATTGAACGGATATTATAGTAGGTGAAGGAAAAAAGTCAAGAATTAAGATGGATTTTTACGGCGGGGTTCGCAATGACGAACGATTAGGTCCCCGTTTTCGCGGGGATGACGGCCGCTTTCATCTTATCTAAAATCCCTATTACATAGCCGAATATTCTCTTAGGATTATCCGGGCTTTTCTGCTCAACTATCCTAAAAGCCTCATCCACATTAGCCGCGCCATTAATATTAATCAGCTTGGCTATCTCCTCAATTACGCCTAAATCATATCCTTTAAAGACCACAAAAGCATACTCCCTGCTCTTAATTATTAATTCCCTGCCATAGGCCTCCTCAAGGCGCGCCAAGTTTTGCTCAAATTCCCGCATATCATATAGCCCCAGAAAAACTGTTGCGGAAGGCATTCTATTCTCATACCCCACATCAATCTGGCTGCACTTAACATCAATTATATTAAAATCCCTTAGAGCTTTCATTCCCAAATAAAGTGAGTTCCTATTTATCCCATATTTCTCGGTAATCTGTGGGCGGGTGAGCATCCACTCCGGCGGTTGCTGTTTACGCCCCAACTCGGCTAAATTAATTAAAAGACACACCTTGGCGTCCATATTTAATCTATTCGCCCAAGCATAATCCCAATAGGCTCTAGGAATGCTAAAACTCTCCCTTTCTACTTTTTTTAACAGCCTTACTTTAATCGGCTGATTATATTTAGTATCTATTTCAACTAATTTGTATAACTTACTTAGGCCCCGGAGCTGCCGGTTTATTTCCCCACGATAAGCACGCCGGTCCATATGCTTTAACCAACCTAAGCTTTCAGCCAGCACTTCGTAATTTGTATTTACCGCGCCTTCAGCATTGCCATCAAAATCCCTTAAAAGCAAAAGCCAAATATCAAAACCCCTTTCATTGTACCTGCGAAACATCTCCGGGATAATTCCGTTCTTTTCCATTGCCCAATAAGGGATTCCAACCCCTGAGTCTTCTTTTAATTCCTGGCCGGAAAGTTTGATCCGCGAAAATTCATCCAAAAGCTGTCTGGCTAATTTAGGGGAATCAATTAAAAATGAAGTTTCGTTACTTCTGGCAAGCGCGGCGTTAGACCAGTTGTGGCTTCCGGAAATAACTATCCTTTTATCAATCACAATGGCTTTATTGTGGGTGTAAACTCCCGCGCCGTCAAAATAAGCATCGATTCCCTTATCCTTAAGAAACCTAAAAGCTTCATAATTTGACTGACCCGCGGAAAAACTAGAGCCGCTCTGATAATCCAAAATGACCTTAACCTCCACGCCCCTAAGTTTAGCCTTGATGAGCTCGTCCATTAACTGAAAAACTTTTGAGTTCTTATCTTCTTTATTAAAACTAATCAGATACATTACCAGCAGAATCGATTTTTTAGCCTGAGAAATCCCCCTTTGCGCCGCCGGAAAATACTCCCGGTTACAAAGCGGACTCACATCCCCCGGATAACAAAACCCCCGCCCCGTAACCAAAACCAACCCAATAACTATAGACAGTGTACGTAATCTCATTATTGTTAGGTAGTTACAAAACAAATACTACACATTATACTGCCCGCGCCACCTTTCGGTAATCAAGCCTCGGTAATATCTACCGCTTACTTCAATAACCAGTTCCCCAAAGAAATAAACTTTATTTTCTTAGAATTTAAGGCCTCTTCGGCGTCTTTATCCCAGGTTATAATAACCAAGTCATTGCATCGCAGCTTATCGCAAGCGTAAAGCAAGGCTTTAGTTTCTCTTTTTTTAGTATCCCTGTCCGCTACCGAAAAACAAACCTGAATTAACTGCTCTATCTTAAGGCCTTCCTTAACCAGAAAATCCACCTCATAATCAGGCTGGGAGTAAAAATATACCTCTTTGCCTCTGCGCTTAAGTTCTGTGAAAACTATATTTTCCATCAGTTTTCCGCGATCAAGGGTAACCTTAGGCGCGAGGGCATTTATAAACCCTGTGTCTATACAATAAAATTTCCTCGGCTGGTTAATCTGCTGTTTTACCTTGAAAGAAAACGGGTTAAGCTGAAAAATAAGATACGCCTCTTCCATATAACTTAAGTAATTTTTGATAGTATGAACGCTCTTTATCCCGAAAATATCCTTTATCTTATTGTAGGTAAAGCGGGAAGCAAAAGCGGATACCGCGTATAGGGCCAGCTCTTTTAAGTCCCTGGCATATTTGACCTCATACCTGAAGATTATATCCCGGGATATTATTTTATCAAAAAGCTCTCTTAAGTAGCTCTTTTTAACCTCTATCTTAAACAGCTCCGGCATCCCGCCTGTTTCCATATATTCTTCCAGTTCCCTTTTTATATTTGCCCTCTGTTTTGTAAGATAAAAATCATCCTTGTTTATAACGATATTTTTTAATTTCAGGAATTCTCTAAATGAAAACGGCAGCAGTTCAATGCTAAAGTGCCTTCCGGTTAAATGCGTGGCCAGTTCTTTACTTAAAAGCCTGGAGTTGCTTCCGGTAACGGTAATATTATAATCCATCCTTTTTAAGCGGTTAACAAACAGCTCCCAGCCTTCTACATTTTGTATTTCATCCAACAGTATATATTTTAAGCCCGGATTTATTTCTTCCAACACCTCAAGAAAATCGTTAAGGCCTTTTGATGTTACTCCTATCAGCCTTTCATCGTCAAAATTGATATACCCATAACGCTGGCCCTTTAAGAGCTGGTGGCTTATTGTGGACTTACCGCATCTTCTTATGCCCATAACCGCTTTTATCAGGTCAGTTTTAAAAACCTTCTTTGCGTAAGGCATAACTTCCCTATCCACAAGCGTTTTATTAAAAAGCCGCTCTATTTCATCCTTTTGTTCTAATAATATTTGCTTTATTATATGCTTTTCCACATTATCCCTTTTTGCGTATTATATTACATTGCACAAAAACATACTACTTTGTGCATTCCACTGCATATAGTATATGCGCCCTTTTGAGTCTTGTCAAGCCTAAATTTCATAGTTTCATAGACAGTGTACGTAATTTCATTATTGCTAGGTGGTTACAAAAGAAATACTTGGGTTCAAGCTACTAACGCAACACCTTAGGCTATCTGCGAACATTTTTTGGTGATAGTTGCGATTTCTTAAAAGCTATTGCCTCGATTTTCTTGAAAACATGAGCTCGTATTTTAGGATCTGGGATGCGCAAAGCCCATTGTTTAACCTTCTTAAAACTGAATGACTTCGGAAAAGAAAGTTCCGGAAAATGACCGAATTGTTTTTTCCTGCAAGCCGACAGATAAAAACTATCCACCAAGGCCTTTTCAGGCTCGGCAATCAAAAATTTACCACCTCCCTGCCTGTCCGACAGGCAGGCTTTATACCAGTTAAAACCGCTAAAAAACTTAGGGGTTAGCTGATGAAATGAAAAAACCCCTAATTTTGTCCTGATTAATTTTGTGTGAGAGGTAGAAGCGAGCGTTATTACTTGAGGAATCTGTTCAACTATATTATACAGATACAACGCGCTTATAAAAGATACATAAGCACGGTGACGAGTTAGCAAACAAGAAATAACCGCATAGGGGCTCAATTGCTCATTGCCAACCTGGGCCCATATTCCTCTGTAAACTTTTATAATCAACCCGTCTTCTACCAGATTATTCAAACCCTGAATAACCACAGATGAAGATTTTCCCGAGGAAGCTGATAACTCAAAGGTAGTAAATACAGGTGCCCCGAGTTCTTTAATATTTCCTAAAAGAGACCGCTTACGCATAATCTTTGCCTAACTGTTCAATAAAACCGGCTGTTTTTAACTGAATCTGCTCCCATACGGATGGATTATCATATACCAGCCGGTCCTCAGGGGTCAGATAAGCTACTACTGTATCGCGAAAAACTTCAAATTTTACCTGAAAAACATGTTCATATGCCTTCGAAAACACCACTTTTTCCATTGGTATTGCCTTCCTCTTGCTGTTTGCGACGAATTGTGAATTCAAAAGATATAAATCAAATATATCACGCGCCTGGATCACCGTTCGTCCGGCAAGGGCTTTTATTTTTTGTATTACCGCTGAATAGATATCATAGTGCGAAACTAACACCGGCGCAATTTTATATACTCTTAAAATGGAATCTAAAGGGGTTTGCACGACGGAATTTCCTGTTATACCCCTACGGGAGAATTCAACCTTAGTAAAAAGGTTAATGTCAGCGTAAGTAATTAAATGTATTTTAAAACGCTGTGTGGTTTGCGTCTGCTTGGCACGCTCGATTGCCGGCGGGATAATTTGCTTTATCCCAAATGGCAAAAGGTGCTCCTGAAAAGCCGGCATGCGCAAGATATCCATGACATAATCCTTAAGCCAACTCACCTCTACTTTTTCAATATCTAAATCCATATCCTCCGAATAACGGATACTGTTAAAGAATAAGCGCAGATTAACCCCGCCCTTTAAAGCATAACAAGCAGGCTTAACTTTCCGGCCGAAATACCGCAGAAATTCTAAGTGGAAAACTTCCCTAATCTGTAGTTCTGAATAATTATCACCGCTCATGTATGTATTTTAATTTAGTTATAACTAAATTTCAAGCCATATTTCCATAATAATTTGGCGTATTCTAACTCCCATTAGCAATTTTACGCTATGCCTGCGGGAAGTCAAGTTTTATTGTTAATTTTTAACTTAAAAAAGGTAGGTATTGTCCCCAGAATACTAAGGATACCTAAGACAAAAGCTCAGGCAGGCGCCTTAACGCGTCTTCTATGGGAAGAATCGAAATTTTGCCATCCCTCATTTCGCGGCTGCCCCCATAGATAAAATATGCCTTGGACATGGGGTAATCCGCAAGAAAAGACTTCAATCCTTTTAACATGCTATCTGAAATCCTAGCAGTCCGTTTAATCTCAAAAGCCCGAATCCCTTTATCCCCATATAACACAAAATCCACTTCCGCGTTGACCGCCGTCCTCCAATAGTATATTTTATAGCCTAGTCCATAATCGGTATTTGCGGCATTGAGTTCTTGAAAAAGAAGCGTCTCAAGGCTGATACCTTCTATCTCTTCAGGCATATCCAAAGGCCCCGCAGGCCTTAAGGTGCGATAAACTCCCGCGTCGAAAAAGAAGAATTTAGGATGACTGATCATGCGCCTCTTAGCTTTTTTGACAAAAACAGGCACCCGGTAAGCCATAAGCAGATCTTCTAATATTGCAAAGTAGCTTTCCACAACCTTACGCTCAACAGAACATTCCCTGGCAACCGATGAAATATTAAGGATTGAGCCTTGCGAAAAACTTGCTGCTTCCAGGAAACGGGCAAATCCTGCCAAATTTCTGGTTAAACCCTCCTGTTGTATCTCCTCTTCCAGATAAGTTTTTACATAACTCTCAAGATACGCCTTAGGATCCTTTTCCATATAAACACTAGGTAATTGTCCATATGCAAGCGAAAGCCTTAAATTAAAATCTTTACCTAATTCCGATACGGTGAGCGGATGCATATAACAGGTAAGCGCGCGGCCGGCCAGTAAATTTTGTCCTTTTCTCTTTATCTTTCGCGCGTTTGAGCCGGTTAAGATAAATTTATATTTATACTTCTCTATCAGGCGGTGAACCTCATGCAATAGTTCGGGAACTCTTTGTACCTCATCTATAATAATCCAGCCTTTAAAACTCTCGGGGATTAAATTTTCCAGACGCTGCGGATTAGCCAAAAGATTATTAAAAAGCTCCGCCTCTAATAAATCCACATATACGGCTTTGGGGAAAGCAGCCTTTACCCAGGTGGTTTTGCCTGTGCCTCGCGGGCCAAATAAGAAGAAACTTTTGCCTTCAGGTGAGTGAATCAATCTGGAATACATAGTTCCATTTTACACATACTTCTGGAGTTGTCAAGCTAATTCATAGACAGTGTATGTAATTTCATTAATACTAGGTGGTTACAAAAGAAATACTGGGGCGAGTTTTGTTTAATTCTAAAACGGAATAGTGATTCCGGCTTCTATTGTCTGTTCTTTTTGGCGGGATTTCAGCCTTATAAAGACTTGAGCATCATGGGCTTTCAGGAATTTATGCGTCATGGTAAGAGTTATGCCTAAAGGTTCACCAAATTCGTTCTTAAGCGCGAAAATAACTTTGTTGCGGCCAAAGGTTACCTCTGCTCCAAATTCTATTACCCTGAGTTTTCCTTGGCCATAATCCATTTGGAAACTTAGGCCTAAATTGCGGCCAAACTTCCATTCACCATAGAGAATAATTATCTGGCCGGGCGCAGTCAGGCGACTTTGACGCATACCTACGCCAATGCGATAGCGGATCTCTCCTTTTTTAGGATAAATCGTGGGCGATTCAAGCTGAACCTTGAATTCAAAGCGCGAGGTTGAGCTGCCTTCAAGAATATAGACAAGACGATTAGCCGAAGATATATTCCAGTAACCTTTAAAAGTTAATCTGTCGCGGCCATCTTCAGATGTATATTCAATCTGTTGGTTGTTGTTTAGTTTCCAGCTTCCTTTAAAAGTGTAGGTCTCAGGCGGGCCTTTACGTAAGGTAACTTCAAAGCAAAGTTCATTATAGTCATTGGCGTGCCAGGTGCCTTTAAGTTTGAGAATGCGCAATTTAGTATCAGGGGACACTCTGCTTCGCAGGGTGTCCCCTTCTATTGTTTGAATGGTTTCGATAACTAGGGAATCGGATTCAACGGCGATGAAACGTTTTCGCAGGGTATTCTTTGGAGAGAGCACTTCTATTTTTGTCCTCTATTTTGTGCAAGCTTCTTGGCAAAAGCCTTTGGATTCTCAATTAAATCCGTGGCGCTCCAGGCATCGCTGCAGTATTTATTCATATAGGCATAAGGCAGGTACCCGTAACCTCTATCCGCCCATTTTGCGCCCCAGGAATTCTTAAACTTAAAGATCCTAAGTTTATCATCATAGCCGACAATGCAAATAGCGTGCCCTCCGATTAGCTTTTCATTACGCTTAGGCATAGGGATAAAGCCGTTTCTTTCCACTCTTTTATTAAACCAGGATTTATATACTTTTACTCCGGCAAGATATGGGCCATTGATTAGCAAACTGCGTTTCATTTCAAGCTGAGACTTAAGCCGGGCATAGGCTTTAATTTTAAATCTTTTTGCGTCAATATCAGCGCCTTTTTGAGGGCGGCTTTTTTGATACGGTTTATACGGCCAAAATGATTCATGACAAACACCATGATTTAACAACACCTTCATCGCAATACGCGGGTAGGTGCATTCTACAAATGGAGCGCCGTCAAATTTCTTACACAAGCTGTAAAGAAAACGCGGGGAAAGCCGGATTAGCTTATGATACTCTTTCCTGTCTTGAAATTCCTTTACCCCGGTAACTGAAGCAAAAGCAACACAAGTTCCCTCGCTTTTCTGATCCCTCACCGGACTCATTAATTTAGTAAAATCAAAACTAACTGGAATAGTAAAGACAGGCAAAACTAACCCCATCGGGATATCACGAGAGTCTTTTGGATCCTTGAGACAGCCAAGAGAGAAGAGATTCATAGACAGTGTATGTAATTTCATTAATGCTAGGTGGTTACAAAACAAATACTACGGCTTTCTATTACAAAATAGGTGGACGTCCTCTATTTTGCGAATATCATAATCCTCTCAATAAATAACTTGTGCTTCGTCCGCCGGCAGAGTTTTTAGTAAGAATCTTTTTTTCAATAAGCTCAAGAATATCTCGATAAGCAGTATCCTGCGAACATTTTGCGATTTTCGCCCATTTGGAAGACGTAAGCACGCCTTCAAGCCCATCAAATAATTTATTAATTATCATTCTTTGCCGACCATTGAATGATTCAGACGGATGAAGCTCCCAAAAACGCGCTTTCCTGAAAACCTCCGCTAAAGTGCTTTCCGTTAAACTAAGCGCCCGATCCAAACAGGCCAAGAACCATTCCAGCCAAGGAGTAATATCCATGTTAGTATTCTTCTGTATATTCTCGAGCACTTCGTAATAAGTATTTCGTTCTTTACGAATTTGCACGGACATGCTGTAAAAACGTTGCGCGCTACCGTCAGCGCGGGCAAGCTGCATATCCGTGATCGCTCGCGCTATGCGCCCATTGCCGTCCTCAAAAGTATGGATCGTCACAAACCACAAATGGGCAATTCCTGCCTTTAACACCAAGTCGATTTCCATGGTATTGTTAAACCAATCGAGGAAATTCTTCATTTCTAGATTAAGACGGCCGGCATCCGGAGCTTCAAAATGGACTCGCTCACGTCCCGCTACGCTAGAAACGACCTGCATCGGGCCACGGCTATTATTACGCCAAGCACCAACAGCAATTTTACGCATCCCGCTATGTCCCGTAGGAAACAAACATGCATGCCAGTCGAACAGGCGTTTTTTTGTAAGTAGTTTATCAAAGTTCTGTGTTGCGTCCAACATCATCTCCACTACACCATCAACGTGACGATCGGAAACAATAATACCGCCGATATCCATTCCCAGCCTTCGGGCAATAGACGAGCGCACCTGATGAGGATCAAGAACCTCACCTTCAATTTCACTGCTTTTTAAAACATCCAGCGTAAGGGTCTGTAATAAAGCCTCTGCCCTTAAAGGAAAACCCATCGCCTCCATGCGTCCCATCAATCTGCCCTGGCGATTACGCACTACGCCAAGTAAGGTCGCAATACGTTCATGCTTCCAGGTAAACTTCGGCCAAACATCCAGTTGGTGTATATATCTCATTATTCTACGTACTCCATGCGGAGAATATACCACATAATCTCCGCATTTACAAGTAGTTTTATAGACAGTGTACGTAATTTCAATAATGCTAGATGGTTACAAAACAAATACTGCAGCTTTCCTGCCTTGCCTTCTGGGGAAAAAATGCGCGCCTGTTTTCACCAGTTTCCGCAAAAAATCTTGATCACCACAAGGAACCTCTATATTGGAGAACAAAGCTTCCTCTTGGCTATTAGGAGCTTTTAGAAATTCTTTATAAGTTAACCGTCGTTCAGTAACGCTTTTCCCGAACCCTTCGAAATCAGGGCTAACTTGCGTTATACCATCCTCTTGTCCTAAACAGTAAAAACGCGCACTACTATGACTGTATTGGCAGGCCTCTGCAACTATACCAGCACGCACCGGGTTTCTCTCTACATACCGACCACAATTTTTCAAGTATAAATCTTTTTGTATCGGCTGTAATTTAAATCTACCTTGCCATAAAAAACCTACTGCGTTATATTGCTTATGGTAATAATGACTGTACGCTCGATGTAATCCTGCCATAAATTTCGAAATTAATTCAGGGAATTCAAATTCAAACACAAGATGATAGTGGGTCGGCATAATAGCCCAATGATATATTTGCGAATTAAACCTATCGCTATATTCACGAAGCAATCTCTTAAAATGCTCAAAATCCTCAGATTCTTGAAAAATCACCTTGCGTCCATTGCTTCGGCTAAACGCATGATACACTAACGACTGTTGTAGTTGATGCTTACGCGCATATGATGGCATGGGCTTCCCTCCTTTATAGACAGTGTACGTAATCGCATTAAAGATAGGTGGTTACGAAAGAAATACGGGTACGAGTTTCTGTAAAATAGTTTTGAGCTCCGTTAATTCATATCAAATCGTGGTTTCGGTGGTTCAGGCGGCGGCTCAAGCAATTTCTTAATCGCCTCAAATATTACCTGAATATCCGTTTCATGCAATTGATATTTCCGCTCTAATTCTTCAAGTTTCTCTGCCAACTCTTTATGCGTCAATAATAACTCGCGTAATTTCACGAATGCCCGCATAATAGCGATGTTAACATGAATAGCTCTTCTACTATTCAATAATCCGGACAACATAGCTACACCTTGTTCCGTGAATACTCGCGGAAGCTTTCTTACGCCACCCCAACTTGAAGTCACAATTTGTGACTTCAAGTTCATAAACTCTTCTCGTGTAAGCTGATACATAAAATCAGATGGAAATCTTTCAAGATTACGTTGAACTACTTGGTTAAGTTCATTTGTTTTAACCCCATACAACTCCGCTAAATCCTTATCCAACATCACCTTCCTACCTCTCACCAACAAAATCTTCGCTGCAAGCACTTCTACCGCAATCTCTTTTTTAGTCATTTAGGCCTCCCTACGGCAATAGACGCAACAAGAGGCAAAACCTAACTATAAATATAAAGGTGACTGTCACCTTTGATACCGACCCCCTAGCTTGACATTACTAATAAATTATGCTAAGTTTAATAACAATGGAAGAATTAAGTAGGCTAAAAATCGAGTTAGAGCGCACAAAGGCAGAGTTGAGTATTCTTCATGAAATCTCCAATGCCATGCGCACCACTTTAAAATTAGATGAAATCCTTTATATTATCTTGACCGGAGTTACCGCGCATACTGGCCTGGGATTTAACCGCGCCATGCTTTTTCTGGTTAATGAAAAGGAAAAAATTATCGAGGGAATAATGGGAATAGGCCCGGAAAGCGGCGAAGAAGCTAATGCCGCCTGGACTAGGATTGAACAAGAAAAAATGGGCTTAGATGACCTAATTAATGCTTTTAAGAACTCCAACGCGGCCTTAGAATCAGGGTTTAACCGCCAGGTAAAAAATCTTAAGATACCTATGTTTGATAAAAATGAAAACCCTCTTTCTCTTGCGGTTTTAGAAGGCATGCCGCTTCATTTGATTGGCGAAACTATCCAACGTTACCAAAATTCACCGGTAATCAAAATGTTAGAAAGCGATGAACTAGTGCTTATGCCCTTAAAAGCAAAAAACCGGGTAAACGGCATTATTGTCGCGGACAATTTTATTACTAACGATCCGATCACTAAAGATGATTTACGTATGCTCACGATGTTAGCTAACCAAGCAGGCCTGGCCATTGAAAACTCGCAACTTTATGAAAAAACTGTTTACCACGCGCATTCAGATTATTTAACTAATCTCTGGAACCATGGTTATTTTCAGTTTCTTTTGCAAAATGAGCTTGAAAAAGCCAAAGCAACTAAAAACAAGTTAAGCTTAATTATCGCCGATATTGATGACTTTAAGATCTATAACGATACGCTGGGGCATCAAGCAGGTGATAAAATATTAAAAGATTTGGCGCAACTCTTGCGTAATCAATCACGCAAAATAGACCTTGTCTGCCGGTATGGAGGCGAAGAGTTTGTTATAATCCTTCCACAAACTGATAAAAAAGAAGCCTTTATGATCGCTGAGCGTATCAGAAAGGATATTCAAAAATATCCTTTCCTGAATGAAGAGATATTTCCTAACAAGATGCTTACAGTAAGCCTGGGGATCGCCACGTTTCCTGAGGATGGGATGCTTCCCGCGGAGTTAATTACTTCTTCAGATAATTACCTTTATAAAGCCAAAAACAAAGGCAAGAACAACACCTGCTGCGGCTAAGCTGCTACTTGCTGCGCTTGGCTTGCTTTTTCCTTTTCTTTATTCTGCGATAATTTTACTGAAACAATCTTCGAAACTCCTGATTGCTCCATAGTAATGCCATACATGATATCGGCATTCACAATAGTTTTTTTGTTATGCGTAATTACAATAAACTGCGAAGTTTTAGCAAATTCCTGCAAAACTCTGGAAAATCTGTCAACATTGGATTCATCAAGTGCCGCGTCAATTTCATCAAGAATACAAAATGGCGAAGGCTTGACTTTTAATATCGCGAAAATCAACGCGATCGCCGACATTGTTTTTTCACCGCCGCTTAACAACAATACATTCTGCAACTTCTTGCCCGGAGGCCGGCAAATAATCTCAATCCCTGACTCAAGGGGATCCTGTTCATCAATTAAAAATAGCTGCGCGTCTCCACCGTTAAAAAGTAGGCGGAAATAATTCTTAAACTCCACCTTCACCTTCTCAAATGTCTCCATAAACATCTGTTTTGTTGTACGGTTAATTTTAAGGATCGCCTGATGCAGAGATTCTTTAGCAGTCAATAAATCCGTTTGCTGTTGGATAAGAAAATCATAACGTTGCTTTAACTCATCATACTCTTCAATCGCCACCAGATTAACCGAGCCATAAGAATCCAGCTTCTTCTTGAGTTCAATTATCGCATTTGACAAGCCCTGGTGATCTAACTCCTTAGTTACCTCTGCTTGAGCGTCTAAGTCAATTTTATACGCGGAGAGCATTCTTTCTTTAATAGTTCCGTAGCTATAATCCACATCCTTATCCTGCATTTTAAGGTCATGCAGCCGATTTTTAATCTGATCCAACTGTTTGCGGTCAGCATCGATCTTATTCACCACTCCCACAGTGCTGCTTGAAATCTCATTATATTTTCCCTCAACTTCTAAAATAGTATTTTTCTTCTTCGCGATTTCAATCGCGCTCTCTTCGATCTTTTTTTGGCATTCAACGATCTCTGCTTTCAGCGTCTCTTGGCGCTGCTGACTATCAGTAATTTGCCGCTGGATATTTTCAAGGCTGGATTTATCCTGCGCGTAACTCTCATCTAATATTTTTAAAGTTGCCGCGTCAGAACCAAAACGCTTATTTAATGCCTCGATCTCTGTTTTAGTCTGGGTAAGCAACACTAATACCTCTTCACGCAACTTACTATTTGAGGCAATAGCATCTTCCTCCTGCACAATTGCATCCTGTCTTTGCCTTTCCTCATTACTCAAATTAGATAGTTGAGCCTGGGCATTTACCAAATTTTGTTCAATTATAGAAACTTCGCGCTGCAAATCAGACAGCTCCATCACAATAATATCTTCTTCTTCCTTTATTTTATTAAATTGCTCGTAAATGGTAGCGTGGCTGGATTCTTTATTCGCTAAAGCAATCTCCTGGTCACGTAACTGTGCCTCTAAGGTTACCGACATTTTATTTAACTCCGAGATACAGGTTTCACGCACCACTCTTATATTTCTTAACTCACCAAGATTCTCTTCTAACTTTGCAATTTTCTCATCGATTCTCTTGGTATCTAATTCTATGGGCTTAGCTTCGCCGCTTATCTTAAAAGCTGCCAGCTCAAAATAGGCACGGTCTTTATCGCTTAAAGATCCCTGATTCTGGATTTTTACCACCAAACCAGTTAAATTCTCTTTCGGCATCTTATCTAAGTAAATTGTCGCGTTTAATGACTCGCCAATATCATCATATTTATTTCTTAACTTCTCCAAAAACTCCTTATGCGAAACTAAAGTAAGCTTTTCATTTTCAAGATCAGCAATTTTTTTAGTAACATCGGATAAATTTAATCCCTCTTGCTGTAGGCTTGTCTTGACATCAGAAATTTTATGCCCTAAATCCGCAAGTAATTGCCGGGTAGCTTCTAACTCGCCAGTAATCTTCTTTAAGCTCTCCTCAATAATTACCTTCTCTTCAAAGGCCTTGGCCTTTTCAATCTCCAGCCTTTTTTTACGCGCCAGGAAAACCTGATGTTTAGAATTAAAATCCCCGATTTCATTTTTGGTATTAGAGATCCTCGTTTCTAAATCTAAAATTATCTTTTTGCTTTCTGAGATAATTTCCAGTGACCCCTTAATCGACGCGCTAGTCTTATTAATCTCCTCTTCCTTCCGCGCTAAGACAGACTGCTTAGTTTCAATATTTGTTTTAAGATTACTATATTCATTGCGCACCGATTGTAATTTTTCTTCATCCTGGATTAACTTGATCTTAGCCTGCTCAATCTGGCTATCTAAAACTTTCGCGTTTTCTACTATCTCGCTAATGCGTTGCTGGTTAAAATTAATATGCTCATTATTCCTCACTAAACTATTCTCTAAACTAAGCATTTCGCCTCGCAAACTCATCATAACCTCTTCTAAAGACTTTAATTCTGACTGCCGATTAGCAATCCTGGCCTCTTGCTCAGCCACAGCTTCAATTAATTTAAGCTCATCTTTTCCTAAATCCGCTAGCTGATTGATAATCTCATCTTTTTGCTTAAACAAATTAATTTTATCAAAAGTAGCTAAATCGATTTCTTTTAATTTTAACTCTTCGAAAACTTCTTTATATCTACGCGCTTTATTCGCCTGGCGCTCAAGAGAACCAATCTGACGTTTAACTTCAATAACAATATCGTTTACGCGCAAGAGGTTCTGCTCTGTATCCTCAAGCCTACGCATAGCCTCCCTTTTTTGGGCTTTATATTTAGTGATCCCTGATGCCTCATCAAACACCACCCTGCGGTCATCCGGACGGGAACTTAAAACCAGGTCAATTTTTCCTTGAGCAACAATCGAATAACTCTCAGCGCCAATACCTGTGCCTAATAATAAATCTAAAATATCCTTAAGCCGCACAACAACTTTATTAAGCATATACTCGCTTTCGCCGCTTCTAAAAAGCCTGCGCGTAATCAACACTTCCGGATGATCAACATTAAAAAAACGGTTGGTGTTATCAAAAGCCAAGCTTACTTCCGCCATACTCAAAGGCTCTAAATTAGCCGTACCATTAAAAATAACATCAAGCATCTCTGAGCCGCGCAATGATTTCGCCGATTGCTCTCCCAAAACCCAGCGCATGGAATCTACTAAATTGCTTTTCCCGCAGCCATTGGGACCGACTACAGCTGTAATCCCCGGCTCGAAATTTAGCGTGGTTTTTTCACAAAATGATTTAAAACCAATAAGCTCTAATCTTTTAAAGTACATTGTCTCTCCTATCCCTCCCTGCCTACCCTGACTACCGTCAGGCAGGCGACAGGCAGGCTAATGTTACTGCGACTGGTTATCTAACCAGGCATCAATTTTATCTTTTTTAAAACGCCATTGACCAACTAATTTTAACGCCGGTATTTTATTATGTTTTAACCAATCATAAATAGTGCGACGGGTAACTTTTAAGTAACCCGCCAGATCTTCTATAGTCATTAAATTGCTGCTTACCATGTCCGCATTATAAAGAAAATAGCAAATCTTGTCAATGAGAATCTTTACATTCTTTAACATATTCATACTAAATGACGCAATATACGTCATATTAATGCAAACAGTATCAAAACACGGGCAAAACATGGGGACGGTTCTATTTTTTTAAAAAATAGAACCGTCCCCTTTATTTATTTTCTTAAAGCTATTTTGAAAGCTTGAGTTAAAGCAGGGACAATTTGGAATAGATCGCCGACAATACCATAAGTAGCCACCTTAAAAATAGGGGCGCTTCATAATCTTATTCCAGCAGCCTCCGGGCTAAACTATTCAATTCTAGATTAGCTAAAGCTAAAACCTTCTTTTTTACGACTCTTGAGAAGTACTCTCTTTCAGTTTTTGTCATTTTCTCACGTTTGAGCTTCTTTAAGAATAGCTCTTTCTGCTTAGGAGAAAAAACCTGTAACAATGAATAATCCAAGCTCATCTCATCTCTTACCGCGAGCATCTCATTCAATTTTTCTGGCTGTTTGTTAAAATAATTTTTAAACACTGTTTTTAAACGCTGAGAGGACATTTTACGCCCCGCGACATTGAGATCTGCGTCACTTTTTAAGTTACTTAAGTACACCTTGAATTCCTTTTTCTTATTCTTCGCTAGAGATTTATAGAAGTTAGCGGCCCAGGATAATTCTAAGTTAAAAAATTTATAGAGGCCAAGAGACATTGTTATAAGCGAAACTAGTGACACCTTATCGGCAGGCTTTTTAAGATAATCACCGGCTTTATTATAATTAAATAATCCTTTTTCCGCGCTATTTGCCAATACTACCGGAAAACCTTCCCACAGCCGCAAATCACCTGATCTAGCCATATCCGCTAAGGTTAAGTCTACATTCTGGCTTTCCTCGGCTTCAAGAAGCGGATAACCTAAAGCATTAACTCTTTTTAAAAGATTTCTATTTCCCATTGAATAAACATTCTTTCTCAAGAACCTTTAAAAAATGCGCAAAGTTCTTATTTATTTTATCCTCCGAAACATCGAAAGATGCAGTCTCTTTAAAACGCTGCTTAAGGCGTTTAAAATCTATATCTTTGTTTTTACTCTTAACCAACGCAAGGCAATCATCCACATCTACTGTTGTGCCCCTGAATAATTTACTTATAATAAGATCATAATAATTCAAAACTCCCAGATAAATCCTTTCAAACTCTTTTACGAACATATGATTACCTTCGGCTAATGGAGACTCCAATAATTCTGTGGTATGGATTGATTTACCTCTAAATAAATCAAATATAAAACCGTCTTCTTTTTCCCAGCCCCAACCGCTTGCTTGTCTATACCCAAGCTGTTTTAGAATACCAATAAGATACCCATACTCATCCAGATTTGGCACCATTAGGTCAACATCTTTCGTAGATGATTTTACGCCTAAGAGAGTCAAGGCTGTCCCACCGCAAGCAATCAAATGGACCTTTTTATTAATAAAACTATCCCAAGCACCTATTCTGTTTAATAAACTTTGTTTATCTAAACGATAATCCATACAGTTATTTGTATATATTCATACAATCCTCTGTATTAAAATATACAATATTTACCTAAAATTGTCAAGTAATTTCTCTAGAACCATAAGATCATAGACAGTGTACGTAATTGCATCAAAAATAAGCGGTTACAAAACAAATACTTCGGCTTTCCCTCACAAAATAGGGGACGCGTCCCCTTTATTTTTTATTTTTATTTTCGGAGAGCTGTTTTGAAAGCTTGAGTTAAAGCAGGGACAATTTGGAATAGATCGCCGACAATACCATAAGTAGCCACCTTAAAAATAGGGGCTTCGGGATCTTTGTTGATGGCGATAATAATCTTCGAGGATTGCATACCCACAAGATGCTGAATCTGGCCGCTTATCCCGCAGGCAATATAAATCTTAGGGCCCACGGTCCTACCGGTTTGGCCAACCTGATGTGAATAAGGCATCCAACCGCTATCTACCGCGGCACGGCTTGATCCCACTGCGGCATTTAAAACATGAGCTAAATCTTCTAATAATTTAAAATTCTCCGTATTACCCATGCCGCGCCCACCAGAAACAATAATATCCGCTTCCGATAAATTTACCGTAGACTCAATCTCATCCACAATATCTAAAAGTTTAGTACGCGAAATATATAACGCGCTGTCAAAACTCTCTTTTATAATTTTCCCTTTACGTTTTTTATCCGCGGGGCACGGCGTAAATACCTTATGCCTGACTGTCGCCATCTGCGGACGGTAATTCGGAGAAATAATTGTCGCCATGATATTGCCGCCGAAAGCCGGGCGCGTCTGCAACAATATCTTTTTATCCGGGTCAATATCCAGCCCCGTGCAATCCGCGGTTAAGCCGGCTTTAATATTTATCGCCACGCGTGAAATTAAAGACCTACCAATATTTGTCGCCCCGCATAAAAGAATCTCAGGTTTATATTTTCTTACCAGCTCAACTAAAATATTTGTATACGGCTCATCCTGAAAATTAGCCAGTTCCGGAGCCTGGACTAAATAAATATTATCCGCGCCGCAAAAAATTAATTCATCTAATTGATCTTCAAGCTTATCCCCAATTAAAACCCCGCTTACCTGGCAATTTAATTTCTTGGCCAGCTCGCCCGCCTTGCCTAATAACTCATATGAAACCGATTGCACCCGGCCATTTTTCTGCTCAATAAAAACCCAAATCCCCTTATAATCCTTTATATCCGGCAACTCGCATTTTGCGGGAGTTTTCTCTATTAAAACCGCCTTAAACTTGCAGGCATCAATACATGCGCCGCAAATTGTACACTTATGCAAATCAATTAATGCCTTCTTGTCCATCATGCGAATAGCATCAAACGGACAAACCTTTACGCAAAGGGTACAACCCGTGCATTTCTCTATAATAATCGAAATTGACATTTTTAATTAACCTCGCCCTTAACCAAATCTACCAATTGCTTAGCAATATCAGGAATCTCGCCCGTAAGTATCTGGCCACCTATCCTGGGAGTAGGAGTAAAAATTTTTACCACCTGAGTAGGTGAACCACACAAACCAATTTGTTGCGGGTCTAACTCTAACTCTTTCTGGGTCAACGTAGTAATCTTAGCTGATTTTGCGCGCATCAATCCTCTTAACGAAGGAATTCTAGGCTCATTAATCTCTTTAACCACGGTCAACAGCGCCGGAAGCGGAGTTTCAATAATTTCAAAACCTTCTTCTAACATTCTTTCTACACGCATCAACTTATCCGTTACCTCTTCAATCTTTTTAACATAAGTCACCTGAGGAATATTTAAATGTGTGGATATTCCCGGGCCGACCTGCGCGGTATCCCCATCGGAAGCCTGCTTGCCGCAGATAATTAAATCAAATTGCCCCAGTTTCCTGATTGCGCCAGCCAAAGTATAGCTGGTTGCCCAGGTATCACTTCCGGCAAAAGCGCGGTCGCAAACCAAATACCCTTCATCCGCTCCCATAGAAATTGCTTCACGCAAAGCGCTATCCGCCTGAGGTGGGCCCATGGTCAAAACAGAAATCTTACCCCCAAATCTTTCCTTAAGCCGAATCGCCTCTTCAATAGCATACATATCAAAAGGATTAATAATCGATTTAACCCCCTCACGTATCAACGTGTTAGTTTCAGGATTAATCCTTACTTCCGTAGTCTCAGGAACTTGCTTTATACACACAATGATATTCATCTTTTCTCCACTGCCTTTGTTTTTACCTATCTACTACCTACTCTCTACTCTCTATAAAACTACTTAGCCATCTCTTTGATCAACTTCAAAGCAATAATGCTACGCTGGATCTGGTTGGTACCTTCATAAATCTGGGTAATTTTCGCATCGCGTACATATTTCTCAATAGGATAATCTTTCATATAACCATACCCGCCAAATAACTGCAAAGCATCAACAGAAACCTTCATCGCTACGTCGGACGCATACATCTTAGCCATAGCGGATTCTTTCGCCACATCTTTACATCCGGCATCCACCATTCTCGCCGTAGAATAAACTAATCCACGCGCAGCCTCAACTTCCGTAGCCATATCCGCCAGCATCCACTGGATCCCCTGAAAACTAGAAATGGATTTACCAAATTGCACTCTTTCCCGCACATATTTAACCGCCAACTCTAGCGCTCCTTGAGCAATGCCTAATGCCTGAGCCGCAACTCCGGGACGCGACATATCAAAAGTTCTCATCGTAACAATAAAACCCATGCCTTCTTTAGCCAATAAATTTTCCGCGGGGATTTTACAATCCGTAAAAATTAATTCCCGGGTACTAGAGGCGCGAATGCCAAATTTATCTTCTTTTTTGCCAAATGTAAAACCCGGAGTTCCTTTTTCTACGATAAACGCGCTCGCCCCGCGCGCCCCTTTGGTTTTATCCGTCATAGCGATCACCACGTAAGTTTCCGCGTCGCCGCCATTAGTAATAAAATGCTTCAGGCCATTTAAAACATAGTGATCCCCCGCCTTTTTAGCCACGGTCTTAATTGCTGAAGCATCAGATCCAGCTTCCGGTTCAGTGATCGCAAACGCCGCAACCTTTTTACCGCTGGCTAAAGCCGGTAAATACTTTTTCTTCTGCTCATCGCTACCAAATAAAACAATTGGAATTGTCCCTAAGGCACTCGCCGCGTAGCAAACCGCAATACCGCCACAAGCACGAGAAAACTCTTCGGTTGCCAAACACAAATTCATTGTGCTATTCGCGAACCCGCCGTACTCCTCAGGAATAAACAAGCCAAACATGTCAGACTCACCCATTACTTTCAAAACTTCCCAGGGATACTCTTCGCTAATATCATATTTAGCTGCAACCGGCCTGATTTTTTCTTCGGCAATCTTATGCGCTAAATCTTTAATCATTTTTTGTTCATCAGTCAATAAATAATCCATTGTTCCCCTCCTGTCAAAATAAACCCTATATAACAATATAGTAGCTGACGTTTAAACGTCAGCTACTCTGTGGATAACTTATTACACACTCAATTTGAAAGATTATAACATAAAAAGATTGTTTTACAATACTTTTAGCAGGGCAATCTCCTGGCAGTTGGGGAATTTGCAGCAGTTAATACACTCCGCCCAAATCTTATGCGGGAGAGCTTCATGTTTGATTTTTTTAAAACCTAACTTTTTAAAAAACTCCGGTTTATAGGTGAGCACAAAAATCTTTTTTGCCCCCATTACTTGGGCTTCGGCAAGGCAAGCCGCAACTAAATCCTGCCCTAAGCCCTTTCCTTGGCTTTGTTTAGCCACCGCTAAAGACTTAATCTCCGCTAAATCATCCCAGGAAATATGCAAAGCCGCACAACCAGATATCTTGCCCTTATCTTCATAAACCCAAAAATCGCGGATATTCTCATAAAGCTCATTCAGCGAGCGCGGCAGCATCACATCCAACTTAGCAAAACAAGCAATCAGCTCTTGAATCTGTTTTATATCTTTTATCTTCGCTTTTCGGATCATTTGAATTCCGTGCCTTTGGCGACAACCACAATCCCCGACTCACTGACAAAAAATCTCTTCTTATCTTCTTCCAAATTAAAACCAATAACCATCCCCTGCGGAATGTTGACGTCTTTATCAATAATCGCCCGCTTAATTTTAGCGTGCCTGCCCACATGAACACTCTCCATTAAAATTGAATCATAGACCTCAGAGAAACTATTGATCCGCACATTCGGTGAAAGTATGGAACGCTGCACACGGCCACCGGAAACTACGCAGCCTTCCGAAACTATAGAATCTAACACCAACCCCACTCTTCCCTCTTCTTTATCGCCGGAGTGCACCGTCTTAACCGGAGGATATTGCTCCTGAAAAGTCCTCAAAGGCCACTCCTGGTCATAAAGATTAAAAGTGGGGTTAGCCTGAATTAACTCCATATTCGCTTCATAATAAGCATCAATTGTCCCAATATCTCGCCAATACTCCTCTTTCCTCTCTTTATCTCGAAAATTATAAGCCACAATCTTCATCCCCTTCTTTAACATCTGCGGGATAATATCCTTACCAAAATCATGCGAAGATTTATGATTTTTAGCATCCTCAAACAACTCCTGCATTAGTATAGACTGATTAAATACATAAATTCCCATTGAGCCATATATTTTATCCGGTTTTTCGGAAATAGTCTTAGGATTTACCGGCTTCTCGTAAAAACCCGTAACCCGGCCATCCGGGCCCACTTCAACCACCCCCAGATTTTTGGATTTATTTTTTTCTATCTCCACAACACCCACTGTCAGGTCCGGATTTTGTTCGCGGTGCACATCAATCATCGAATAATAATTCATTTTATAAATATGATCCCCGGCCAAAATCAAAACTTCATCCGGCCGGTCCATTTCCAGGGTATAAAGATTCTGATAAATCGCGTCCGCCGTGCCCAAATACCAGGAATCCCCTACGCGCTGCTGCGCGGGAAGCAGTTCTATAAATTGCCCCAATTCTGAAGGCAGAAAATTCCAACCCAAACGAATATGCCTTTGCAAAGAGGCGGATTTATATTGCGTAAGGATATAAATTTTACGCATACCTGAATTAATGCAATTACTTAAAGTAAAATCAATGATCCGGTATATCCCGCCAAAAGGGACTGCCGGCTTAGTGCGGTCCTTAGTCAAAGGCAAGAGCCGCTCACCTTTACCCCCTGCCATAATAAATGTTAAAACTTTACGCATCATTTAAGGAATGCTCCGGTTATGCCATGCCTGATCATCATCACCGCGATTGCTGCTAATAATATATACATTATCTTGGAAAATGCCCTCGTGCCGCCGGGGCCAATGACTTTCATGATCAGATCTGCCTTAATTAAAGTAAGCCAAACAAAAAACATATTTAATATTAACGCCACTAAAGTAGCCAAAGCGCCAAAACTATTCATCATCATCAGCGTAGTAGTCAACACCGCAGGCCCGGTAATTAATGGCGTGCCTAAGGGAAATACGCCCAAGTCTTTATCATGAAAACTAGTCAATAAACTTTTCTCCGCCCCCGGTAATAAAAGCCGCACCGCGATAACAAATAATAACGCTCCACCGGCAATCTGAAAATCAGGTATAGTTATGCCTAAAAGTGAAAATACCCATTTACCTATGCTCATAAAAATAATCGCCACTGCAGTAGCTGTTGTAACTGCATTTATAATTATTTTTCGTTTCTGGGCTTTGGATGTATTCTCAACTAGAGATAAGAAAATAGGAATATTGGCAATCGCGTCCACCGCCACAAACAACGGAATAAAACTAAGTATATACGGCCTAAGCGCTTCCATCATGGCTATATTATATAAAATACTCATCAAAATGGCAACAAATATAATTAGAAAAAAAGGGGACGTGCTGTTAGGGGACACCCTTTGTCAAGGGTGTCCCCTTTTAGCACGTCCCCTTTCTTAAAAATATTCCTGGTAGGTTTCTTTAAAGCGGTTTACTGCTTTCATTATCAGATTTTGGGCGGGTTTAACTAAAGGCAAGATGCCTACAGTTTTGCTTTCAAGATCTTCACAAATCATTCCTAAACAAGTAAGATAAGTCAGGTACTTCTGTCCTGATAAATCGTTATTCTCTTTAACGATAACAGCAATCTCAGGATTGCTAATTCGACCGATATGCACCGGGATACCAACCACATGCTCCATCATCTCGATAAAGCCATCAGTGAGTAAAGTTTTACCGGCAATAACAAAATGATCAATTTCATGGAGCGCCACTTTTCTCTCAACAATTTCTTTTATCTGCGTGCAGATTAAGCGGGCGGAATTAGAGACCATTTGCGAAACTTCCCTCTGTTTTATAGGCTTATAAAACTCATCTTTTTTTACTAAAATCTCTTTATTTTCAGGAATATTACTGATATCTCCGATAACCCCATAAGAACGCTTGATATCCTCTGCCAATTCGTAATTAATCTTTAAGCCTTCACAAAGTTGTTGCGTAAGGCTAGATCCCCCTAAAGGCAAGATCTGAATATCCTGCAAAAGCCCGTCTTTAAATAAAAGCAGCTCCGTAACATCGCTTCCTATATCACAAAAAACGCTTATACCCCGCCTCTCCTCTTTATTAAATACTGCCTTGCTGGTAGCTAAACCTGAGAATGATAACTCCTTAATTTCATAGCCTGATTGGCTTACGACACGGCTTAAACTCTGCAAAGAAGAAAGCCGGGCGCTAACTAAATATAAATCCACCTCCAACCTATGGCTATAAAGCCCAACAGGGTTAATTACATTGCTTTTAGAATCAATAGTATAACTCGATGGGATTACATGCATTATTTCTTCATCCAAACTTGAACCAAGTATACGCGCCTGCTCATTAGCATGGGCTATATCAGTAGAAGTGATTACCTTATTGCCTCTTTCCGCCAGCGGAATAATCGCATGGCTATGTTTTGTCGAGATATCTTTGCCTGAAAAATTGGTATGAATAAACTTTATTTTTAAGCCCGATTTGGTTTTTAATCTTTTGATAATCTTCGTAAGACAGGTTACTAACTCCGTGGCATCGATAATTACTCCTTCTTTTACCCCGCGTGAAGGCATAACCTCAAAAAATAAATTCTCACAACGCCCTCTTTTAACTTTGGCGACAGTTGCGGCGATTTTATTTGAACCTATATCTATCGCGCAAATATAACTATTATAAAACATTATCTGTCCTTACCTGTATTGTTCAGTTTGATTACTGGCTCTTTGAACCTAAGGTCTATGTATTTAATATTCGCCCACTCTTTGGCTGCCTGAGTAATCAGGCCGCCTAAAACCATCATCTTCTCTCTGATATTGTTTTTACCGACGCGAACTTCAAAACCTACCCACTCGACTCCTGAGTTACTTTTGGTATAATCAACAGCCTGCGCAGGCGCAAGGATGAAAAACCCGGCGCTTTCCGCGTTGGCAACATCAATTCTTTTTAATGTAAAACCCCGAAAGGATCTATTATTTTTAAACTCATTTATTATATCTAAAGCTATCTTTATCTCAACCCGCTTATACCTTACTCCTGGCTTTGGCCCGAATATTTTTGTCTCTAGGCCATAAATAATCGGCAACCCGGCAAACTCTACAGTATTATTGGGATAGAAAAACAACCCTTCTTCATCTATGGCGAAATTCTTATAAAATTTTACTAAAGCCAAAGGCTTGCGTTTAACAAAATCTATCAATACGCGATTAGGCAGCACCCTGGCAAATCTGATCTTGCGGCAATCCGGACAACTTAAAAGCGCTTGCCTAGAGTAAGCTTGCAAATCCAAACTAAATATATTTTTGCCTTTTAAATAATCGAATGACACATCAGAGTTTCTTACCACCACTTGCTTAACGGTAAAGAAGTCTGCAGTAGTTAAGACTTTCCAAATATATCCTATTAATAAAGAGAAAACAAGCAAAATTATTGCCAGGATTGAAATTATTTTTACGGGTAATTTAAATTTCTGCTTTTTCATATGCCAGTTCTAATAATTTTAAACAAAGTTGATCAAATCCTATGCTTACAGTTTTGGCTGCCTTGGGCAAGAGGCTGGTTGAAATCATCCCGGGAATAGTATTTATTTCTAAAAGATAAGGAAGATTATCCTGGCTTAATATGATATCTGTACGCGAACAGCCAAAACAACCCAAAGATTTATGCGCGATAAGCGCTGCCTTTTGCGCACTTTCGCTGATATGATCATCTAAATGCGCGGGAACAATATACTCAGTAAGCCCTGCCTGATATTTTGCCTGGAAATCAAAAAATTTATTTTGAGGGATAATCTCAATAACCGGCAAGGCTATCTCATCCAGAACCCCAACTGTAAGCTCTCTTCCTTTAATATACTCCTGAAGAATTACGCGCGCGTCAAACTGAAAAGCCAGATCAATGGCGAGAGCTATATCAATAACAGATTCAACAATAGAAAGCCCAATACTTGAACCATGATTTGCCGGCTTAATTACTAAAGGTAAACCCAGTTCATTTTTAAAATCATTGCTTTTCTTGTAAGTTGATCTTTCTAAAGACAAAAACTTAGGGGTATAAAAGCCTTGTTTTTTGAATATCTCAAGAGAGCCAATTTTATCCATAGCTAAGCGGCTAGCCTGGACCCCTGAACCAGTAAAAGGAAGATTCATTTTCTCTAGAATAGCCTGAATCGTGCCATCTTCTCCAAAACGTCCGTGCAAAGCAATAAATACACAATCTAAATCATAGCTCTTGAGTAATTTGATATTTTCCTGTTCATTATCTGTAATTATATCGATCCCTACCGCATTAACCGAGGACTCAGAAAGCGCGGCCAAAACCGCTTTGCCGCTTTTTAAAGAGATCTCCCTCTCCGATGAAGGCCCGCCCATTAATACCCCTACTTTACCAAAATCTTTTACTTCCATAAATTTATCTCTGGTTTAAGCTCAACTTTAAATCTTCTTTTAACTTCTTTACGCGTTAACTTCATAAGCGACAAAACATCTTTACTTTTTGCCTTAGCCATATTTAAAATAAAATTCGCATGCACCCCTGAGATAATTGCTTGGCCCGCGCGCCTGAGCTTTAACCCGCACTCCTCGATTAATTTCCCCGCAGCTAAATTTTTAGGGTTTTTAAAAATACACCCGGCATTAGGCAAGCTATTTTCTTGCGTCTTGCTGCGCTGCTTAAGGTATTTTTTTATTTTTAACATAATCATTTCTTTTTTAGCCAAGCGCAGCTTTAAGCGAGCCGAAAGAATAATATACTTAGAAAGATTAGATTTACGGTAACTGAATTTTAATTGCTGCTTTTTTAGCAATTCAATCTTTCCATTATAATCCAAAACTCGTGCCTCTTCAACCAATTCTCCGATTTCCCTACCCCAGGCGCCGGCGTTACCCATAAGCGCGCCTCCCAAAGTACCCGGGATGCCACTTAAAAACTCTAATCCCGCTAAACCTTGATCTTTAGCGCGCAGAATAAGTTGATTCAATTTCATCGCGCTACCCGCATTTATAAATCTGCCCTTAATACGTAACCCTTTAAAGCTAGGGCTATTTAATTTAATCACTAATCCATTTACACCAGAATCACTGGCTAAAATATTACTGCCCGAACCCAGTATAAATACCCGGATCCTTTTTTTTCTCGCGAAAATCAACGCATCCTGCAGTTGCCTTAAATTACTGGCTTCGAGAAAATACCGCGCCAATCCCCCGATTTTAAATGTCGTATGATCGCGCAATTTTTCGAATCGATTAATTTTATTATTTAAGCTCTTCGGCCAATGCATCACTCACCTTTAAAATATCACCTGCTCCGAGAGTAATTACCAAATCTCCGCGAGAAATAATCTTCTTTATATGCTGGACAATTTCTTCTTTCGGCAAATATACCACTTCTTTATTCGCGGTATGTTCTTTTATTTTTTTTAATAGCGCCTGGGCGTTAACCCCATCAATCGGCTGTTCGCCTGCTGCATAGATATCCGTAATAATCAGATAATCCGTTTGATTAAAAGACCCGGCAAACTCATCTAAAAGCAGCCGCGTGCGGCTATAGCGGTGCGGTTGAAATATAACGATCTTGCGCTTAGCCTTTAAATTACCAATTGCTGACAGCGTAGCTTTTATCTCCGTGGGATGATGCGCGTAATCGTCAATCACCAGATATAAATCATTTCTAAACTTTATCTCTAATCTACGTCCTGCCCCCTTATACCTTTCTAAACTCCTGCGAATATGATTAGTCTCAATACCCAACTCTAAGCCTAAACCGATTACAGCCAAAGCATTAGAAATATTATGCTTTCCTCCTAACGCCAGATGGAAACGAAAAACAAATTTCTCTTTAAAAAAACAATCAAAATCTGAACTCAAATCAGTAAACAAAATATTCTTGGCGTAAATATCCATGGGATTGTCTATGCCAAAAAATAAATGCTTGCCTTTATAATCAGTGAACAACTTTACAAGATTAGCATCATCTGAACAAGCAAAAACACAGCCTGCGTCGCGCGTACGATTTATAAAATTCTTAAAAGCATGCAATTCATTATCAAAATTATGATAATAATCCAAATGCTCTCTATCTATATTAGTAATAATAGAGTAATCCGGTTTGAAATATAAAAATGAACCATCTGATTCATCCGCCTCAGCAACAAAAAATTTCCCATTACCCAGGTAAGCATTGGTATCAATATTTTTAAGAACGCCGCCGATAGCTACAGTCGGACAAAGGCCAGCCTCAATAAGCATATAAGAAATTAAAGAAGTAACGGTGGTTTTGCCATGGCTGCCAGCAACAGTTATTGCTGTTTTCTGCCGCATTAAACTGGCTAAAGCTTCTGCCCGCCTAAGTAAAGGAAGCCCTAAAATTTTAGCCTGGCAGATTTCCGGGTTATCATCTTTTATCGCTGAAGAATAAACTACTATATCCTGTTTAGTGATATTGCTAGCGCTGTGATTAATAAATACCTTAGCCCCTAAACGCTTAAGCTCCTGGGTAATCCGGTTCTCTTTTAAATCCGAGCCACTAACCATAAAGCCACTTTTAAGCAAGAGCTGCGCGATCCCGCTCATCCCAATCCCGCCAATACCTATAAAATGATAATATTTTTTCATAATAGAATACGCGACAATCTTAATTTAAGCATTATTTTAAACTTAATACTTCGCTAGCCAACAAAGCTGTTGCATCTAAAACAGGTAATTTTTGATACGCCTTTCGCATTTTTTCAAGTTTCTCATTATTACAAAGATAGGCTTGCAATCTTCCTTTTAATCTATCCGCATTTAGATCGGCATCCAGCACTACCTCTGCCGCGCCGATATCCTCCAAAACCCGGGCATTTGCCAACTGATGCGCGTAAGCAAAAGGATAAGGAATTAGTAGCGCCGGCAAATTGAATTTTTGTAACTCCGCGATCGTAGTTGCCCCTGCCCGGCAGATTACCAGATCCGCTATGCTATAGGCATATTGCATAGCAGCGAGAAAATCATAAAGTTTATAAGTTAAGCCTTGCCCCATATAACTGGCATTAAGAGCCGCGAAATCTTGCGGTCCGGCGATATGCACTATTTGCAAATTTTGCTTGTCAGGTAAACTTGCTATTGAAGAAAAAGTTACCGCATTAATTTTATGCGATCCCTGGCTGCCTCCGGCAATTAATATATTGAACTTACCTTCTTGGAACTTAAAGAAACTCAAAGCCTCCTGCCTATCGACTTTAATTAATTCTACTCGTATAGGGTTACCAGTAAGCAGGGCCTTATCGCTAGATACATGTAAATAACTCTTGGTTTGCAAAAAGGATACCGCTACTCTATCTACAAGCTTTGCTAAAATACGATTGGCCTTCCCGGGAATAACATTTTGCTCATGAATTACAGTCTTTATCCTAAACAACCAACCCCAAAATAATAACGCCACCGTATGCAGGCTGCCAAAACCAACAACTACGTCGGGCTTAAACTTTATAATAATACGTAATCCTTGGGCTGCGCCTTTAAGAAAATTAAATACACCGGAAATATTCTTACTACTCAAAGAAAAGCTTAAAGTACCTGAGCTTATATACTCAACATCACCGCAATCAAACTGAATAAAACTATCCTTACTCTTAAGCGGTAACACCAAAAGCAGATCCGCGCCTTTTTTTCTTAAAAAATTTATTAAAGCTACTGCTGGAAAGATGTGCCCACCGCTTGAGCCGCTTGCAACCAAAATACGCATTTTAAGGATACTCCCCGGTACGGGCGATATTGATCAATATCCCCAAGCTAACCATATCGAATATCAATGACGAACCGCCATAACTGATAAATGGTAAAGGCAGGCCTTTAGTGGGAAAAACTCCGCAAGAAACTCCAATATTTACAATTGCTTTAAGTGAAATCATTAAAATTAAACCCAAGGCAAGAAAATAACCAAATTTATCCTGAGCATTCTTAATAATCTTGAGCCCCTGCTGGATAAAAATTATAAATAACGCGATTACTCCCAGCGTGCCAAACAAGCCCAACTCTTCGCCAATTATAGAAAAAATAAAATCCGTATGCGCGGCAGGAAGATAAAAAAGTTTCTGCTTGGAATGCCCCAATCCCAATCCAAAAAATCCTCCTGAACCAATAGCGATCTGTGACTGAATAATCTGAAATCCTGTCCCTTTGGGGTCTAACCAGGGATTTAAAAATGATAAGATTCTTGCCTTACGATATGGCACACTGAAAATTAAAAAATAAACCGCGGGTAGGCTGCAAAGGATTAAACTTAAAATATACCTGCCTCTTACCCCGGCAACAAAAAGCATGATTAGCACAACGCTAGCCAAAGCAATAGTAGTGCCTAAATCCGGCTCTAAAAGAATGAGCGCGCAAAATGCCCCCAAAACACATACCGGCGGGATAAGGCCAGTAACCAGAGATTTAATTTTATCTTGCTTACGGCAGATAAAATCAGCGATATATATAATAAGCGCTAAATTAGCCAGCTCTGAAGGTTGAAAACTGATAAATTTAAATCTAAACCAACGCCTTGCTCCGGCAACCTCTCTGCCTAAACCCGGGATTAGCACTAAAATTAACAAGAAAAAACTAACCCAAAGTAATTTTTTCGCGTGCTTCCTAAGCCAACGGTAATCAATCAACATGGCTAAAAAAGTAAATAACAGCCCAATGATTAAAAAAACCAGATGCCTTTTTAGAAAATAAAAACTGTCATGATACTTTTCCGCGGCATAAATGCTGGAAGAGCTATAAATCATCACTATGCCAATACAAATGAGCACAATCGATATAGTAAGTAGATTAATACGCGTTTTTCTAATCATCTGGATTATTTTTTTTAGCAAGATCTAATACGATCTTCTTAAAAACCCTTCCCCGGTCTTCATAATCTGCGAACATATCATAACTTGAGCACATAGGAGAAAACAGTACGCTAAATCCTGGGCCAGCGAAAGAATAAGCCTTATTTACTGCCTCTTCTAAGCTATCAACCTTTTCTATTTGGAACTGGCCACCAAGACAAGAAGCAATCTTATCTTTAGCCTCTCCGATTAATACAACCTGCTTAACTTTATTTTTAGCAGCTTCGGCAATTACCCCATAATCAATACCCTTATCCCTGCCTCCGGCGATAAGAATTACCGGCGAGGAAATACTGTTTAATGCCCAAATCGCGGAATCCGCGGTAGTTGCTTTAGAATCATTAATAAATTTAATTTTGTTAATAACAGCTACCTCTTCCATGCGATGCTCGATCCCCTTAAATTCCCTAAAAACATCCAGCATTTTTTGCTTATCTATCCCTAAAATTTGGCCAACTTTAAACACTGCCGCTTGATTAGGATTTAGGCCAGATTCTTTAGTAAAGAAATTTACTTTTGCAGCTGCTTGCTTAGCTATCCCCGCAAGTTGAGCATCCAACCCATTCAAAATTAAGAAATCAGAGTGATTCTGATTTAAAAAAATGCGCTTCTTAGCAGCTAAATACTCCTGCATATCAGAATAACGGTCAAGGTGATTAGGGGTAAGATTCAAAATCAGGGCTATTTTCGGCTTAAAATCCTTGATCGTCTCAAGTTGAAATGAACTTACCTCTAAGACAACAAAATCTCCCTGGCGCATTGACGCTACTTCAGAACTAAAAGGATTGCCAATATTGCCGCATACCTGAACCCGTTTGCCAGCTGCTTTAAGTATATTGCCGATAAGCGTGGTAACAGTAGTTTTTCCGTTTGAGCCAGTTACAGCAATAATCTGGCACGGGCAAAGCATACTTGCGATTTCAATCTCAGCATAAACCGGCTTAGCAAAATCTTTGGCCCAAATAATCGGCTGGGCATTACCCGGGACCCCGGGAGAAATAACTATTAAGTCTGCCTGCTTGATAAAACTTTCACTATGGGTGCCGAGTTCAAATTGGATATCCTTTGACGAAAGTAAGCATGCATGAGATCTTGTTTGCGCGTTATCTTTAATATCGCTAACACGCACACAAGCGCCCAAGCTGTGTAAAAGATTAGCACAAGCAACGCCTGAGCGGGCTAATCCCAGGATCGTAATGGATTTATCTTTAAAGTATTTTGTGTTAAGCATTAAGAACTTACCTGATCTTTAAGGTAACCAGGGCAAGCAGGGCAAGCAGGCCCGCAATGATCCAAAACCTGACAATCACTTTATTCTCAGGCCAATCTAAAAATTGGAAATGATGGTGCAAAGGAGCGATCTTAAAAAAACGTTTTTTAGTTAGTTTAAAGAAACTTATTTGCAGAATTACCGAGAGCGCTTCCACAACAAAAATTCCGCCCACGATTATAAGCAGCATCTCCTTCTTAATCAATAATGCCACCGTTCCAATGGCTCCGCCGAGTGCTAGAGACCCGACATCGCCCATAAATATAGATGCCGGATAACAATTAAACCATAAAAAACCTAAACCCGCGCCAATAATGCTAGCGCAAAAAATAGTTAACTCTCCCGCGCCTTTAATATAAGGGATTAATAAATACTCGCTTAACTTGATATTGCCCGAAACATAACAAAGCACGCTGAAAGCGATCCCCACCATTACCACAATACCAATAGCTAAACCATCCAATCCGTCAGTAAGGTTTACCGCATTTGATGAACCCGCGATTACCAATATTACAAATAAAATATACAAACCGTCTAAATCTAAATTAACCCCTTTTAAAAAAGGAATTTCAAGTAAAACATCCCGATTATAGGTAATCAGAATTATTCCCAGAATAAGGCCAAGCACGATCTGGCTGGTAAATTTTACACTGGGAGTTAACCCGCTTGCTTTATTCTTTACTTGCTTTAACCAATCATCCATAAATCCAGTAATCCCAAGCCAGGTGGTAGAAAACAAAACAATCCAAATGCAATGATTAGTAATATCCGCCCAAAGCAAAGTTGAAATTATAACCGTCCCCAATATAAGAATTCCTCCCATGGTGGGAGTACTCTGTTTATGACGATGCAGGTCATCAAGCTTAACGCTATCAGCTTTATTTATCTTCTCTCCGATTTTAAGTGCTTTTAATTTATTAATTAGCAGCGGCCCAAAAATTAAACTTAAAATAAAAGCAGTCAACGCCGCCATAGCCGCGCGGAAAGTAATATAGCGGAAAATATTAAATGAAAAAATAAAATCTCTTAGTGGATAAAGCAGATGGTAAAGCATTAAATTTTAAAAACCTCTTCCATTTTCATCGAGCGCGATCCTTTAATTAAAATTAAATCAGCGGCTTGCGGATTTATCTTATTCATTAATAAATCCCTAGCGTCTGAAGCTGAAGCGCAACAAAATATATTTTTTTTCTTTAAACCTAACCTGGCAGCCTCTAGCGCTGTTAATTTAGCCAGAGCCCCTACTGTAATCAAGGAGTCGCATGTATTAGTTATACTACCAGCAATTTGCCGGTGCAATGATTCTTTTTGCGCGCCTAGCTCTAGCATATCACCCATAATCAGGATCTTCCTGCCCTTACACTTTATTGCGCTTAATGCCTTAAGCGCGCAACTTAAAGAAAGAGGATTAGAGTTATAGGTATCGTCAATAAACCTTGTCCCTTTAAATTCAACTAGGCTAAACCTGCCTTTAGGGAACTTAAAGCTTGCTAATCTGGCAGCAATCTGAGAATAATCCAAACCTACAATACGGCCCACGGCAATTGCTGCCAAAGCATTGTAAACATTATACTCACCCGGAGTAGATAATTGAAAATCAAATTTTTGATTAATCTTGAATTTTATCTTATCATTAACAAATTTAATTTTGGAGGCTTGAAAATCGCTTCTTTGCTCAATGCCAAAACTAAAAACATGTATTCCTTTATTTTGCTGCAAAATAACTTTTTTAAGTAATTTATCGTCGGCATTAAGAATAGCAATTTTAGGTTTTGCCAAATTATCCAAAAGCGAAGTTTTTTCTTTGAACACGCCGGATAAATTCCTTAAAAACTCAAGATGCGATTGTCCAATGTTAGTAATTACTCCGATGTTGCTCGTTGCGATCCTAGCTAAATAAGCAACTTCTCCAAAATGATTAGTGCCAATTTCAACTACCGCGAAATCATCACTTTTTCTAAGTTGAATTAACGCCTGCGGCAGGCCAATATGATTGTTCTTCGTTCCTTCATTCTTTAACACCCGGGCATCTCCGGACAAAACCCAAGCAATCATCTCCTTAGTTGTAGTTTTGCCATTTGAACCGGTAACCGCAATAACCGGGAGATTAAATTCGCGCCTTTTAAAGGCGGCAAGCTGGCCTAAAGCAATAGTGGTATCTTTTACCTGAATAAGCGCGATCTTCCCGGGGATGGCTAAATTAGTTGTTTTGCTTGCGATAATACAAGTTGCGCCTAGTTTTAAAGCTGAAGCAATGAAATCGTGGCCATCAAAATTATCGCCCTTTAAGGCCAAAAAAGCACCTTGAATATCTGATTGCCTGGAATCAGTAGAAATACTAGCAATCTTATCTTTAAGATTGCCTTGAAGAAGCTTAGCATTAGTAGCCTTAACTATTTTTTCAACTGTAAACATTTTTGCGCGGCCTTGTAATCATTAAAATATTGCACCTTATTCTTAAACACCTGGTAATTCTCATGCCCTTTGCCAGCGATAACTAAACAATCATCTTTATCAATTAACGCTAAACCTTCTTTAATAGCTAGAAGCCTATCAGCTATTACACGAAAATTCTTCTTAGATATCCCCTTGCAAATATCCCTGATTATTAATAAAGGATCTTCAGAACGCGGGTTATCGCTAGTCACAATCGCATAATCAGCTAACCGCGTTACCAGCTCACCCATCAACGGGCGCTTAAGTTTATCACGCTGGCCACCGCAACCAAAAATTACAATAATCTTTTTTTTAACTAAGGGGCGCATCGCAGAGATAATATTAAATAACGCATCCGGAGTATGCGCGTAATCTACAAAAACATTATACCCCTTTTTGTTAAAAACTTTCTCTAATCTACCGGGAATATTTTTAAAATTCTTAAGGGCACTTTTTATATCCTTAAAAGTAATATTTTCGCTTACTCCCCAGGCAATAGCTGCTAAGAGATTGTAAATATTATGCCTGCCTACCAAATTGCTATAAATTTTTGCTTTTACTCCCGGCCCCGCTAAAACAAACTCAGATCCCTTAATGCTGTATTGGATATCATGCGCCATAAAATTAGATTTATTTTTTATGCCATAGGTTAAGACTTTAGCGCAAGTTAAAGTTTTAAGCCGCCTGGCAACCGGGTCATCATTATTAATTATTCCTACGCTTGCGCTAGAAAGCTTGCGAAAAAGTTTTGCTTTGGCCTGAAAATAATTCTCTAAATTCTTATGGTAATCCAAATGGTCAAGCGTAAGATTGGTAAAAATCGCGTAAGTAAAATCTATCCCCTCGACGCGCTCCTGATCCAGGGCATGGGATGAAACCTCCATCGCGCAATATTTAATGCATTCATCCCGCATCTTGCTTAAGAGTTCTTGTAATTGCCCTGGGCCAGGCGTGGTATTTTTAGCAATAATAACTTTATTTTTAAAACGATGGCTTATGGTTCCGATAACCCCACAGCCATATTTTGCCTGGCGCGCGATAGCTTCAATTAAATACGAAATAGTTGTCTTGCCGTTAGTGCCGGTAATACCGATAACCTTAACTTTTCTAGATGGGTTTTGGTAGAATTCTGCGCAAGCAAAGCCCAAAAACTTGCGCGCATCGCGAACTGATATAAATTTTACATTTCTTGCGGCCTTAACTGATGCTCTAGGCTTTCCCTGCGCAATTATATAACTTGCCCCATTAGCAATAGCCTCTTTGATAAAACAACTTCCATCTTGAAGGTTGCCTTTTATGGCGACAAAAAGAAAATTCTTTTTTACAGCTTTAGAATCGCAAGTTACTCCTCTAATCCCTAAATCTGCTATTCTTCTCATTGCGCCATTGCCTGAATAGGCACCTCATTACCTTTTATATAGCGGATAGCGTCACCTGCTACTTGTTGAAATACCGGAGCAGCCACTACTCCGCCAAGATAACCCGGATGCGGCTCATCAACAGTTACAACAATAGCCAACATTGGGTCTTCCGCAGGAGCGAAACCGATAAATGAAGCAATAAATTTATCATGCGAATAAGTTCCATTAGCTTCGATCTTTTGCGCTGTTCCAGTTTTACCCGCAGCGCTAAATCCAGAAACCTTAGCTCTTCTACCGGTTCCCTCCTCCACGACTCCTGTAAGTATTTTCTTAATACGCATGGCAGTATCTAAAGAAATTACTTTACGAATCAATACTGGTTTATTCTGTTTTATTATTTCCCCCTGATTATCGCGCACCGAATCAATAATATACGGCTTCATTAGCTGCCCGCCATTTGCAATCACAGAAATCGCGCTAACTAACTGCAAAGCAGTAACTCCTACGCCTTGGCCCATAGGTATAGCGGTGATCGATGATTTCGACCAGGAGCGCACAGGAATAATCATCCCTGAAATTTCACCGGAAAGGTCTATCCCTAATTTCGCGCCAAAACCAAATACCCTTAGGTAACGATAAAGCGTATCCGGGCCTAATAGTTGCGCTATTTTTACCGTACCAATATTACTTGACTCTTCAATCACCTGCCTAAAAGTAAGTTTACCATGAGGCTTATAATCGTGCAGGATTCGGCCCCCTACCTGGTAAGCCCCATTTTCACAATCAAATATATCCTCCTCAGTAACCTTCTTCTCTTCTAGAGCAGCGGAAGCAGTAACAATTTTAAACACTGAACCAGGCTCAAATAAATCACAGATAGCCCGATTGCGCACAGAATCCATACTTACCCCGGAACGTTCATTTAAATCATAACTAGGCCGGTTGGCTAAGGCCAAAATCCTGCCTGTGTGCGGATCCATAACGATAATGCTCGCGCCTTTCGCGTTATAATTCTTAAAAACCTTATCCAGCTCCCTTTCAGCAATATATTGGATCACCTCATCCACAGTCAAAATCAGGTCCAGTCCATCAACTGGCAAAACCATTTTCTCCCAAATATCTAACTTTTTCTGCCGGGCATCGCGCAAGAAAATTGCCCAGCCAGGCTCGCCTTTTAAAAATTTATTATAATCCCTTTCCGCGCCTTCCAAACCTGTATTATCCATACCACTAAACCCAATAATGTGGCTCGCCAAATAACTATTGGGATAAATGCGTTTAGTCTCCTTCATAAACCCCAAACCTTTAATATTTAATCTTTTAATCGTTTCAACTTTCTCCCGAGGTATTTTACGCGCCAACCAAATAAAAGCCTTATCGCGATATAGCCTGTTCACAAGATAGCTACGCTCTACTCCTAGTATAGGCAAAAGTAAATTTATGACATTTTCTTTATCTTTTATAATATTAGGCACAGCATAAAGAGAATCCATGGACATATTAAGGGCTTGCACTTTGAGATTACAATCATAGATTGTGCCTCGTTTCGGCTCTAACTCCACAAGCTGATTATGCTGTTTATTGGCAATAAGGGTAAGATAATTTGAGCGGAAGAACTGAATAAAAAGCAACCTACCTATACAAA
>JAKLQX010000037.1 GCA_022013085.1 Candidatus Omnitrophota bacterium
ATAAATCTGCCGTTTTCGGCTAATTTAGCCAATTCTGTTAATTTATGCTTATCTGTAACTACCACAAATTCCCAAGGCTGCACATTTCTTGCTGTAGGAGCAAACCTTGCAACATCAACTATCTCTTCCAGCTGGCTCCTTGATATACTTTTATTCTGAAATGTCCTTACGCTACGTCTAAAGCGTAATAGCTCTAAATTTTCCATTTCTCTCTCCAATATTGTTAAAAGATTAAGCTAACTTTTTACGGAGTTCTTCAGGAATTGCTTGCGGCTTTAAATGCTTATCCACGCAGACAAGGATAGTTTTGGCTTTAACAATAAGCTGCTTATTTTGATTGTAGATTTCATGCAAGAATTCAATGCGTACTCCGGTAATTGTTCCCACCTGAGTTTGGATATCCAACTCATCCCCGTATACTGCTGGAAATTTATAATCCACCTCTTGGCGCGCTACCACAAACATGACCCCAGAATCAGCTAACTGTTTAATCGAAGCGTTTTTTAGCGAAAAATATTCTGTGCGCGCTTCTTCTAAAAAATTAAGGTAGTTAGCGTAATAAACCACCCCTCCGCAGTCTGTATGATGATAGTAAATACGTATTTTCATATTATTTATATTACCTTCAAACTAAAAATTGTCAACTTATTCCCCAATAAAGCTACCCCCGTCAATGCACTTTAACTTCACCTGCGCAATTTTATTTTTTAATTCAAGCTTAAACGGCACCCTGACCTTAAGATAATTATCAGTTAACCCCTCAAGATAGCCAGCTTCACTTTTACTAATACCTTCTATCAAAACTGAAACCTTTTTACCAATGAAATCACGCATAAATTTATACTGGCACTCTTTAGACACCTTTTCCAACTTAGCACAGCGCGATTTAATTGTTTTTGCATCAACCATTCCACTAAAATTCGCAGCTTTAGTGCCCAAACGCCTGGAATATGGAAATATATGCACCTTTAAAGGCAGGATTTTTTTAACTAAATTAACTGTATTATCAAAATTCGCTTCTGTTTCTCCGGGAAAACCCACTAAACAATCTGTAGTAATAGAAACTCCGGGAATATTATGCTTAATCCTGGAAATTAAATTCTGATACTTCTGATTCGTGTACTTACGGTTCATGCGCTTTAGGATACCATCATCTCCACTCTGAATAGGAATATGCAAATGCCGGCAGAGTTTTTTACTACTAGCCAGACACTTAATCAATTTAACGGAAACATCCCCTGCCTCAATAGAGCTTAATCTTAAGCGCGTCAATCCCTCTAATTTTAGCAACAGATCAATAGCATCAACCAAATCTTTCTTAGGGTAGAGATCTTTGCCATATTCACCCAGACAGATTCCCGTCAACACAATCTCATGAAACCCGCAGGCAACCAGTTTTTTTGCTTCTTCGAGTACTTGCTTAATGTCCTTACTGCGTTTTTTACCTCTTACCAAAGCTACTTTGCAATATGTGCAAAAATTATCACAGCCATCCTGAATTTTTAAAAAAGCGCGCGTATGCTGGCTAAAATCACTTATTCCTTCGGGAAAGAAATTTTTCTTTATAACCAAGCTAATACCAGGTATATTTGCTAATAAATCCCAGTCTTTTTCTACCAAACAACCTGTCACGATTACTACTGCCTTTGGATTGGACTGAATACACCTGCGGATAATATTGCGGGATTTCTGGTCGGCTCCAGAGGTAACCGTACATGTATTTATCAGAAAATAATCCGGGCTAAGATTGTTGTCGTCATCCTTAAACCCCTTACTTAAAAATCTTTCCCTGATACTTTGCGTATCATATTGGTTGGCTTTACAACCCAAGGTGAAAAACCTAATACGCTTCACCCCGCACCTTCTTTCTTATTCAATGCATCAAAACATAATGCCCTAATAATGAAATATTTAGAAGGTGCGGGGTTCATTTAATTTAATAAAACTAACCACGGCTATAGCTGCCGTATCTACGCGCAGGACATGTGACCCAAGAGAAACTAGCAAAAACCCAGCTTTTTTTGCCAAGTCAATCTCGAGAGGAGTAAAATCACCTTCCGGGCCAATCAAAACAATTATCTTTTTAATTTTTTTACATTCCTGGCTAAGGGCCTCTTTAAGGCTCTTCCGCGAACCCTCTAAAGTAGGTATTAATTTTAAATCAAATTCATTTGCGAAAGAAAATACATCTTTTAATGTGCTTATCGGTTTAATTACCGCAAGCCTGCTCCTCTGGCTTTGCTTGGCAGCGCTTAAAGCAATTTTATTCCAACGCTGAAAACGCTCTATTTTTTTCTGTTTATCTAGCCTAACGATCACCCGTTCTGTCTCAAGTGGAATTATGCAATCAATGCCTAATTGCGTTAGCTTATCCACAATATCATCCATTTTTACTTTCTTAGGGATAGCACAGGCAACTGTTACGCTTACGCCTAAGTCCTTGGGGGATCTTTTCTCTTTTACTTCCAGCTTTACCGCTTCATTTCCAATTTCATTCACCACAGTAATATATTCATTGCCGAAATTATCAAAAACTGCTACCAATTCAAGAGGCTTAATCCTGAGTACATCTCTTAAGTGATGCAGTTGTGTAGGATCATTTAAAATAATGTATTTATCTTCTGCCTTAACTTTATCCACGAAAAAACGGTTCACCCAGCTCTTCCTTTCTCATTTTTAACCTCAACCCGGAAGGGCCGGGTTCATTCTTTTATTTTACTTTCAGAAAATACTTCAGCCTCAAATATATAAAGTTCGGTAGATTTGTCTTTCCAGGCATCCGGAGCAAGCCCAGCTTTTTGAGCACAAAGATTATTTAAGAATTCTTCCTTGCTCCAGCCGGTCTCTGTAGCTACCTGTGGTAGGAAAACTCCGCTTTGATAACCTTTACGCAGGAAAACTCCGTGTTTTCCCAGCTCTATTCTTTCGGCTGAATCCACTCTTTTTAAAGGCGACAAAGCAGAAATTTCTATATCTATATCTTTAAGTTCTAATAAAGTAAGCGCGGAAAACCGCGGATCATGCACAGCCGCCTCAACCGCCATATCCCTTATAGTCAAATAAAGGGGCTGGCTTGCCGTAAGATTACCAATGCAACCTCTTAGCTCCCCGTGTTTATCCAGCGTAACAAATGCGCCCATTTCTTGTTTTAACACTGGATCAGTTTCGCTAAACTCCATTTTCTTACCCGTTTGCAAATACGTATTAATCGACGCGCGGGCAATCTCAAGCAACTTCTTTCTTTGCTGATTATTCAACATATTCTCTCCTTTGCCCACAAGGGCATACCCGCGCAATTCTCCGCCACGAGGCGGATGCCGATCCATTCCAATAGGGTCGGGCCAGTAAGCGCGGGGTGCCGGATTATAAACGATAATGCTGGCATAACCCACGGTCCATTGGCCAGAAACATTCTGTCCTGTCACTACTGCTGAGTTGGTGTGATTTAATACTTCCACTAAATCATAGCCGGCTTCTTTTGCTATGTTTAAAGCAACCACCGTAGCAAATCCTCCGCAAGCTTGTGCCTTTGTATCGCGCAAAGAATAATATAACCCTTCATAATCCATCTTCTTAATCAACTCGAGCGTCAACATGTCTGTCTTATCGGCTTCTAAAATATCATAACCGTGATATAAATCTGTAGATACTACTAATAAAATATCCTTACGGGTACCAATTGCTTCCTTAAATAAAGAAGCAATCTTTTTACAGGTAACCAAGGAACAATCTCCTATAACCACCGGGACAATCTTAAAATCACCAAGCACGCTTTGTAAAAATGGTAACTGCACCTCAACTGAATGCTCACCGGAAAATGCGGTTTCATCAGCAAAAATATCAGGATCTCGATTGATTAAGTTCGAGCTAAATTCATCATCAATTTTCAATATACCAAGACTGGTTTCAAATGATCCTTGAGTGTAGACAGCCGCGCCATTAAAGGGCTTATGATGGCTAGTGCCAAGAATAATTACAGTTTTATAAGGTTTGTTTTTAATGAGTTTATAACCGTATGCTGCGGTTGGGCCTGAATAGCCAAAACCAGCATGCGGGCTAATAAGCATAAAAATATCGCCGGTTATATCTTTTGGTTGAGCTTTTATCAAAAAATTATCAATCATCGTCGACAATTTATCTTTTTGACCCGGGTAAAACTGGCCAGCAAATTCAGGCTCCTTTACAGAAGCAAAACAATTTAAATAGGAAGAAAATATAAAAATTTGAATAAGAAAAATGATTTTTCGTATCATAGGATAAGGTTTTATTTTTTAAATATCTTAGCGGGTGACGATGGCTGGATTCGAGGCTGCTTCAGGCAGCCGAGAAACAGCCATCGGCAGGACCCGCGTTATGTGGAGCTGGGGAGAATCGAACTCCCGACCCCCTCGTTGCGAACGAGGTGCTCTCCCAACTGAGCTACAGCCCCTTTAGTTTATAACTGCTTTATTTTCAAAGACTTCTGGAACACTCGTTTCTTCTAGCTTTTTGTTTTTATCTCCAAGTGTCCAAATAGTGTCCATTCTCTTAGCTAAAATGTCAACTGCGCGCTTCTTGTGATCTGGAGATAGGTGGCTATAGCGAAGGGTCATCTCAATGGATTTATGCCCTAGAAGCTCTCTTACAGTGTTTAAATCCACTCCTGACATCACAAGCTGGGAGGCAAATGTATGCCTTAAATCATGGAAGCGAAAGTTAATTATACCTGCCTTATTCAAAGCTGTAAAGAAAGATTTTCTGACGTTCCTATATGGCTTACTATCTTTATTACAAAAAACATATTGGCTTTCCGGATTTTTGAAAACTCCTATAATTGTCTTCTGAACTACCTCATTTATGGGAACTTCCCTCTTCTCCCCGTTCTTGGTATCATATAGGTGGATTATGTTTCTTTTAATATCTATATCATGCCATCTAAGCCCCAGGATCTCACCCTTGCGCATGCCGGTATGCAAAGCAACGATAACAATGGGCTTTAAGTGTTCACAGCAATGGGATAAAAGCTTGTCTATCTCTTCTTTCTCAAGATAGCGGATTCGCTTATCAGGCACCTTAAAGAGCTTCACCTTAACCATAGGATTATCTGTTGCTTTTCCCCATTCGATAGCCCGATTATATAAAGAACTAAGACAGTTGAGCACCCTATTAACTGTAGATCTAGAAACCTCCTTGATCCTTTCTGCCCTATATTGCTCAATATCTTTCGGAGTTATCTCGTGAAGGTATTTACCACCAAAATACTTTTTTAAGTTTTTAAGGTTAAAGTAATCAGATTTAAGCCATGACTTATTATTAGATTTGCAATGCACTTCTAAATATTCATCTGCAAATTCATCAAACCTTACCTTTTTCTCCTTCTTAATATCCAAAAACTTGCCCTCTGCAATTGCAACCTTGCGTTTCTTCAAAACAGTTTCAGCAAGGGCTTTATTTGGGCCTATCTTCTCTCGTTTACGTTTACCGTCAGCGTAATAATCTATAAACCAATTGCCGTTCTTAAGATATTTACCCATCTTATTTCCTCCTCTGGCGATTATTACCTCTCCACTGCTTCCAGCACCATAAAAGAAGATTACTTATGCTTCGATCTTCCTTCCGGGCATCTTCTTCAAGCATCTTCTTTTCCTGTTCGCTAATTCTGAGGTTTATTTGCTTCTCTTTCGCCATAGGTCTATTATATAACTTGTATATACATTGTCAAGATAATTCTTTTACCTTTTTATCTTTCAACCACTCCGCTATTTCTATTATATCAAAACGGAGACGCTTGCCTAGTTTAAAATGAGGTATCTTACGCTGTGCTATCCAAAAATAAATAGTCCTAACGCTCATCCCTAAATAAGTGCTTAATTCTTCTGGGCCTAAATACCTTCTATCCATAATCAAATTTAACTCTCTCTGCCTTTTCTAAGTTCTCCCATTATAAATTGATGAAGCTCTACGGTAGTTTTTTTCTTTAGATCTTCGTACCCTACGTTAGGCTTATCCATGATGTTGACCTGCGTTGCTATTATGCCGCCTTTGCCAATCAAACCTAGGATCTCCAAAGCTGTCCGGATTGCCCTGTTTTTCTCTGAGGTATCTTCTCCGGAGATTAAACCCTTTAACTCTCCAACAATGAGTTCAATTGTAAGTCCTTCTTTGTCTAAAACCTCCTGCAACCACTGCTGGACGTTATTATTTGTTACTAAATGATGGCCCATAACCCTCCTTGCCCCTTCAGTCTTAATATTAGGGTAAGCGATCCGCACCGCTTTTGTAGCATTTCCGTCTTTGACATACTCCTGGACAAATCTCTCCTGCTTCAGAGTAAGCTTTTTGCGCGGCTGCTTTCTTCTTTGTAAATTATAAAAAAACAACTTTACCTTACACCACACATACATTATCCTCAACATTTAGCACCTTTCCGTCAAGAATCGTCTTAGTAGAATCGCACACTCTTTATATATACTTACTACGTTACTACGATCTACAACTGGGACGCTTGGGACGGTATTTGCGGATTCTATTCAATATTATCTCTACCTTCACATAGATATTCCTTAAAACATTTAAGCGTGTATTGATTTTATGTGTCCCAAGTGTCCCAGAATATCCTTTTGAATAATCGTAGGCCCAGCAACTAGAAAAGAAACAGCTTTTCTAATCTGAAAACCTTTGCCCGAAACCTCTTTAACCCCTACTAGCTCAAAGATTCGTTGGCGATGCTGTTGGCCATCTTGCCCAGGAAACAATACACAACCAAATTGACCCGTATCATTTATGAATAGATGCTCGCCTTTTCGATCGTGTCCAGCTTCAGCGCACGCAGGACATCTAGCGTTTATATTTAGTCCTCTGCGTCTAACTTTTTCTAATTTAAATAAGTCTAATCCCATTATTCATTGCCTTTAGTTTTAAACGCCACCCGGCGAAACCCCCTGGCGTCTTTTCCTTCTCGCCGTATCGAACCAGATTTTGATGTCCCAAATAACTCAAGCATTAAACTTTCTAATTCTTTATGAATAATTGTAATAGGTTTAGGATTCCAGCCTTTAATCGGGCAATATTCAGCGTAAGCCTCCACGATCTCCGGTATCGTAAGGTCAGCGTTTTCATCCTGCCTAACGTTTTCCATTAAAAAATGCCTCAAGCTGTCGCTTTCTGCAAGTAGGGCATCAACTATGTTATTCTGCGCTTCCGTAAGTTTAATATCTCCAAAAGCTTCAATTTCCTCAAGAACCATTCTTAAACCATCAAGCCCCCAATTAATAATTCCACTGCCTTCTTCTTGAATTAATAAATCAGCAAAATCAGGTATTTTTTTATGAGGAACAGAATCTTTAACTCGAACAATCGTTAATCGCCTTTTCCATGCTTTGATGTCACCATCCAGATATACTTGTAGATGTGAGTTAGAGGTGATCAGAATGCAGAAATTGCCTTGAAAAGGAAAGCTCCCGGTCCCCCCCTTTTTTTCCGCATCGAACAAGTCACCACCTACTAAACCTTTAATAACTTGCGCGCCTTTTTCTGAAAGAAAACGCCCGGAAACATCTATTCCTGTTAAAAGGGTTTTTTTGAGGTAACGAAAGAGTTCAAAGCGCTCATTGAGATGATTTGTCCGCAATTGCGTTACATTTATATGACCAACACATTTTTGTATAATCAGAACCAAAGTCGATTTCCCGCGTCCTGGCTGACCATCTAAAATAAGTAATCTTTGAACAGAATTGTTCCCTAGCAGACAAAGGCCGAAGTATTTCTGTATCAAAATAGCGTCGTCCAAGGACACTGCTGGATAAAGAAGTTCGTTCAGAAATCGATCACACTTTGCGGTTGGAACAAACGGAATAGGAGATTGATTGCGTGAATAAAAATCCGGAGAAAACGTGCAGAGGTCAGCTTCGCCGTTATCTTTTAATACGATTACGCCATTAGCCAGATGGACAAACTTGTTACCCCTTCGAAAGGCATTTTTCCTTTCACTGATACCTTTAAGCTGGGCTACGATGTGATTAAGATTACTGTTAGTTCGTTTACGTTCAAGTAATGGCAGTCCTAGCTGACGGGATACTTCAAGAATACGACTTGCAATCTCCTGCTTGATAACATCCTCTGAAATAATACCATAAAGCCCGTTCTCCGGATTATAGCGATAAAAAACGCGTTCATCCGGTTCAAATAACTGGATATGTTCAGTCTGATGCAGACTTGCCCAAAAGGTTTGATTTATCGCGGCCACTTCATCTTCTTTGTTTAAATAATACGGCTCACCATATTGAGTGATGAGTTTTTGTAATTCCGGTGCGGTAGCTGGGTCAAAATCTTGTAGAGGTATCCAATTAGGGCATTCTTTCAAGAGATTTAATAAACCCTCGCGTGTACCGCCTGCGCTTAACCAATCCGAAACATCCTTAATCGCCGCACCATCTATATCCGGCATCTCCACAACTTTGACTAGAATACCTATTAAATATAGTTCACGTGCCACAGCCTGCGCGTGAGCCCAACCCGGCTCGTCCTTATCCACCAGAACTATTGTCTCACGACATCCTCGCAAATCTTCTGTATATGCGCTTCGCCATTTACCGGCCCCCATCGGGCAAGTGGTGGCAATTAAGCCCAAATGGACGAGATTATCCGCGTCTTTTTCTCCCTCACAAATAAATATTGTTTCGCCATTATGAATACCCTGCAACAACTCCGGTAAACGATACAAGACCGGCTCAATAGCATCAAACCAAACTGCGTCCGGATGCGGAGGTATTGCCTTATCCGGTGAAGCATCTTTGATTCTGTAATAATTATTTGCCTGCCCATCTTTTTGATACCAGCCTTCAGTCAGTCCCCAGATAAAACCGTCATCAAAGGGTCTACGCTGTAAAAAGCCTTTTGGCTCAAACCTCACCACTTGGAATAGAAGTACCCCATTTTCATCTTTATAGTCATAGACTTTACTAATCATATTCAACGAGCTCACTTTGATCCGAGAAAATTAAACGCGAATCAACGCCTAATATTTTGGCAACTTGAATTTTCCTTTCAATCGGCGGTTCTAATGAACCATTCAACCATTTAGAAAGTAAAGATGCATCAATCTCTAAGGCTCTCGCCAAATCAGAATCTGTTATTTTATTCGGATACCAATTCACAATTAGAAACCTTTTTAAATCCGTCATTATTATCAATCTCCTTTCGAAAAAAAATTACTCGTGACCATAACACTAAACCAAATAAAAAAGCCAAAGCACTTTGTTAAGTTTGCCTTGGCTTCTCCCTTGAAACTTGGTTAGCTTAGGTCCTTCTATACAACAGTTATTTTTTTATTACTAGTTACTTTCAATAACCATTCTTTATTTTTTTTATCGTTATAAAAACCTTTAAGTTTTATTGTGCGTGGAGGAGATAGTGAAATTCCAATTTCCTTTATTTTCTCATTTATGACCGCAATACCACTATTATCGGAACAACTAACATTTTCATTAATTATTTTGTAAGTTTCCATAGTCATTTTATATAAAAGAACTTGTTCTTCGAGAGATACTCCTTTTATGTGCCAAAATAAAAGAATTGCCGTCAAGTCAGCCATTCGCACAGCGGAAAAAGACTTTCTTCTAAACCCTTCGTTTAAAGATAAAGCCCAAATTCTAAAAACCATATCACCAATTTTAAATATATTGTGTCTATTCAATTTATCAAAAGATTCTAAGATAACTTCGATCATGACTTCTGGATATTCATTATTAATAATAAAGAAGCGGATTTCATCAATACTAAAATCTAGACATTGTCCAAGGAAATAAATTGTTTGAAGCCTCTTAGTCATAAAATCTAAATTCCAATATTTTTCTTTGAATCCTTTTACGCGAATTGGTTGAGGGAAAATACCGGATTGTCTATAAAATGTTATGTTTCTATAGGTAAGCCCTAATTGTTTAAAAAGGTCTGCGAAGCTTTCTGTTGATACATATCCTTCCGGTATATTATCTTCCATTTTGCCTTCTTTCAGATAATCTTTATACATTTACAGTCAACTGTAATTATACCTTAAAAAAAACTTTTGTCAACTATTATTTTATTCTCACTGGTGCATATCCCCTTTTCCACAACGCGTAAAGCGCCGGAGACATTAGTATTAAATTAGCTATACCGCTCACTATGGAGATAAATAAAACCTTAGGAGGTATTTTATTAAGTATACTTAAAATAGGATATATAATATCACCAATAAAAAAGAGTAAATATATATACAAAAATACTCTCCATAACTTAACGTACTTAACCGGTTTATTATGAGCAAATAGTAAACACCCAATTGAAAGAGGGATATATAAAGCCCAACCATATACAGCTGGATTAAAAGCGCCGGCAATTAAAAACACCAAAAACCCCCAAGCATAAATCTTCCAAAAAATATCTCTCTTTTTAATCATCGGTCATTTTTATTTATCCCGCGCCAACTCCTCTGCCTCTTCAACAATTGCAAACTTTTCTGACTCAGATAAAACAAGGTTTCTTTGACTCTGGTTCATTTTAAAGACAAAAAACATCATGAGTTTCTTATTCTTACCGCCTTCATCCTTGTAACTATACACAGAATGATTGTAGGCTTCCATGACTGCATCCGGATTCTTATTGCTTGGATCATTCGCTATTTTATTAAAATCGGTCAATGCTTTATAAATATTGCGATTTATGCTTAGCCTGAAACGCTTTGCTATATGTTTTTTCCATAGTATATGCCTTAATTCATTCAATCTCTGGGTTTTGGATGGTTTTTCCATGTCAGCATTCTATCTATTTTAATTCCCCAACATAATCAATATATCTTCCATGGGCGTCTCTAAACCAAACATTGCAGCCTTCTAATTCAAGCGCGAGCGGATCTTTACTCTTAATCTGTATATCTGCATCACTATTATTTAGCTGGATAATAACCTCCACTTGTCCTTTTCCAGATTCTTTCATCTCCTTAATTTTGTTAAATATAACTTTTTTCTCAGCAATAAATTTATCTTTGTTAAGATCACCAATAGTCATCAGCATTCTTAGAATAATATACTCCTTGCAATTTGGTGCAGAAATAGGGAATTTATCTTTGGGAATGAATACCTGAAACATGCCATCCTCAAATTCGTATTTACTAGGCCCGTATTTATCATAGCCCTTGAGTACCAATAGAATATTCTTCGGAGTTAAGGTAAATTTAATATGGTAATAATCCCAATACTTGCCTTTAGCGATATAGACATCTGCAGCATTGCCTTGCGCTAAAGCAGCATTAACAAAAAAGTCGCTTTTCTCTATCTTGCGATCATATACTCTTATAAGCTTGATTTTTTTGTACTCCCACAAAAACTCGTATGCTCTCGGCTTATCGCTCGCGTTGAAACTATTCAAATCTTCCCACGGCCTGGCGGCTCTTCCTTCTAGGATAGTGAAATACACCTTACCAGCTCTCTTTTCTACTATCATATCCCCAAAAGCATGCCCTACGTATCCTTCCTCTAAGTCATAGCTGGTTTTCTCCGCATCTCTTATTAACTTACGCATAAGCAGCTTAATTTCATTGTAAATATCTTCGAATTTATCTTTCTCATTCTTGTATACCGCCTCTATATCAAAGAATCTGCCAGAACCTTCCTCAAGAGTCTTAACGTATTCATCTTGTCCATCATTGTTTATATCTACCTTAAAAAACTTTAACCCGCCATTCACCCCTTCTATAAAGAACTCGCCATTTTCTATAACGCTTTCAACCTTCTCAAATGTCTTATCTACTCCCGGGTTAATATCCTCATCGTTATACCAGCTAGACATCTTGATTTTTTGCTTATTAAAACTACCAACTAAAGATTGTAGCTCCTTCTTGGAAGAAATGGGATAAACAGTTTCCGCTAAAGCATGCGCAAGAAATAATAAACTTATGCCAAATACCCAGGTAACTATTAGTCGTTTTTTATTCATCTTTATTATTCCAATTCTTCTACAATCTTCTTTAGAAATTTACCGTAAAAATGTTTCAATTTTAATACGAACATAATATGGGCTTTGACTATTAAAGGGCAATTTCTATATCCGCAGAAATTTGCTGAAAATGCTTTTCCTAATCCGGGAGTGTACGAAGCAATATCTACCTTCCTAAAATATTCTTTATCATATTCTTTAAGGTATTGGTAATATTCTTGCTGCCTTTTCATGTATAAATTCTCGAATGATTCTAAATTTAGTTTATAGCCTTTCGTGGTAAGTCTAAGTAAAATATTCGGAGCGTAATTCTGTGATAGCTTAGTAGCTTTTTTTTGACCAAGAGCCAATACAAAACAGGCAATATCTGTAAAAAGATCATATATGACATACTCTAATAACTTATCATTGCCTGTATCTACATCTTTGGAAAAATCATTAAATTGGGTTATAAAATTATCGTTTTCAAATTTTAACTCTACTAAAATTGAGGAGAGCTGTTCTATGCTAATTTGTTCCTTTCTATTCATCTTTATTCTTGCTCCCAATAAAAAGCGGGCGCATTTACCTACCCAGCAACAGTGACGTAAATCCGGATAAGTCTGCATTTCCCGCCCCCCTTTCGGGGAGTGATGCAGCCTTACCTTACGTCACTGTTAGAGGCCTGATGTCCTCTTTAAGGTATAGCTATAAACCAAATTGTCTAACTACAATTCTATTCCAAAATAATGACTAGGCAACTATTAATTGTTTTTTATTTGGGAATGATACCATACATCCTTACCCCCTCCCTTATGAGGAAAAGTTAACGAAGGTTCTTTGTATAAGTAGAGAAATTTTTAATAAATTAAAGGCGGCTTTGGATGAATTTGATTTGGGCCCGAAACCAACATCACCTAAACCGAAAACGCCTTTACGGCAAAAAGTCTCTAAAAAAGAACCTCTGGAGAACCCTAGGAACGGCGATCTTAAACCAGATAATAATTACACCGGCTC
>JAKLQX010000038.1 GCA_022013085.1 Candidatus Omnitrophota bacterium
AATTATGTTGGCGTACCTAAGAAAGGGCGTCTTCAAGGGCGTGTTGAACAACATTTGGAAGACGGTAAAATTTGTGGTGGAAAGGTCCAGATTAAACAGATGCCGAGCATTAAGGAAGCAGAGAAGGCAGAGGCGCGAATTATCGCTCGATCTGATCCAAAGTATAACGAAAAAGGAAAATAATACCCAAATAAGATGGGAGCTGTTATTTAAAACAAAGGGAGGCAGTCATGGCAAAGAAAAAAGTTTTCGTGAGTTTTGATTATGATAATGATAAACACTACAAGTATTTACTTGAGGCTTGGGATGCAAACCCAGATTTTGATTTTGTTTTTAGCGACAAAACCCCGGATGAAATTGACACGACTAATATCGGCCGGATAAAGGCAGCCTTAACTACTAGGATAAAGTCTGCAACATACACACTTGTAATAGTGGGAAAGGAAGCAAACAAGACGCACAAATATTCTAAGCTGATCGGCTTCAAGAATTGGCTCAATTTTGAGATTTATCAGAGTAAACAAAATTCAAATAAGATTGCCGCAGTTAAGATTGACAAGAGTTATGAATCACCGGACGAACTTTCTGGAGCGGGTGCGGCGTGGGCTATGAGTTTCACTGAAGATGCAATTATTAAAGCTCTCAATGAAGCAAAATAATAAGGAGTGTTTTTTGATAAATGGAAGACGCTAAACTGCAAATACTACATGATCATTATAAAGATACTTTTTTTTATATCCAGGAGTATATAAAACTTCGGGATCGGTTGTTTCTCTTTATTTTGATCGTGGTAACATTTATGCTCTTTCAGCTCTATTCACCGGTTTCTGCTGGTGAAGCGGTCTCGCACTTTATTACCAAGAAACTTGAGTTGAAGTCTCCAATAGACATAACATTCATTGGTAGCATTATTTGGTTTGGGTTACTAAGTCTCGTTGTTCGATATTTTCAAACAGTAGTGCATATTGAGCGACAATACAAATATATTCACCAGATTGAAGAACAATTAAGTAGCGAGTATGCGAATAAGGTATTTACACGGGAAGGCAAGGCGTATCTAAATGACTATCCCCGGTTTTCAAGTTGGGCGTGGATTCTTTACACAATCGTCTTCCCTGCACTACTGGTAGCTCTGGTTATCTTTAAAATCGTTAGAGAAATTCGGCAAACTGGAAGTATTTCATTGTTTATCAGTGTCAATAGTGCTATTGCATTATTCATTGTGCTTTCGATTTTGTTCTATTTGCTATCAGTACATTTTAAGAAGTGAATGTCGCAAAAGTGTTAGTTTTGCGACATTGGGGTAGGGAAACAAGCGTAAAACAAGGGGAAATTAAGGCGGATTTCTGAACTTTTGCGACATTCAAAAGGAATTGAATGGTGAAAAGATGGTTCTTTCTTATAATTGGGATCCTGGTTTTACCTTCTTTGGCGCGGGCGGACTTGACTGCCGACCGGTACTCTGAGGTCCCGGCGAAAGAGGAAGCTGAAGCGCTTGCGCTTTCAGCGAAGAAAAATGATTTTTTTCTCAGCGGCTACACTGAAGCAGGGAAGAAGTCCACCGCTGAAGATTACGAAGAAGAAGACACGGATAACGATTACTCTTATCGTAACTATCATCTTAAGTTTGGGCAAAAAGTATCTGACCGGCTAAGTTACGATATCGGGTCGTTTATCTATGACAAGGACTATGACACTCAAGATTCTTTAGATAATATATCCAAGATATTTAAGACGAACTGGTCTTATTATATCAGGAAGCTCAAGGAAGAATCTCTGGAATTAGATGTTAGGCTGAATTACAAAGAGAAACGGTATGACAATACGCCAAGAAGTGAATATGACCAGATTAGGTTTGCGCCAACGCTTACATTTAAAAAGAAGAATCTCTATACTATTGATTTAACTGCCGGCATTGATGATTACGATTATTTAGTTGAAGGCGTGAAAGATCAGCTTAAAATTTTTGGTAAGATTGGAGCGGACAGATATTTCCTAGATAAGAAATTAATGCTCACTTCGTCTTACAGGATAGAGCAATTAGAAAAGAAAAACATAGATCGGAAAAGGACCAAACACGAGGTTTTAGGAGGCTTTGATTATGTGTTTGATCTTCCCTGGGTTTATAAAATTACTACCCGGGCAGGCTGGGGCGAGAGGGATACCAAGGAAGAAGAGGAGAGAGACGAGGATTTTGATTATGAGTATTGGCGATACTACACCAAAACCGAACACAGAATCAATCCGAGATTGAAAACAAATCTCAAATATCAATACTTCAAGAAAGATTATGTTAGCGCGGACTTAGACCATAGAGGTTTTTATATTCAAAATGGCTGGGATTATGAAATTTTAGACGATGAAAAGCAAAGGTTATGGCTTGACTTCGATGTTGAACACAAAGACGTAGATTATGCCCTAAAGGCAGACAATAATTATAAGAAAGAAGCAGCTGAAATAAAAGCAAGCTACCAGAGAAAGAAAAACTGGAAAGTCTCGGCAGCATTAGAGGGAAACTCTTACGATTTTAATGATTCAAGTAATGATAAGAAAAGATATTATGCCAAACTATCAGGCGAGAAATTATTTTTAGACGGGGATTTAGTTTTATCGTTAGACCTAAAATATAGATACACAAACAATGAGCAAGGAAACGATAAAGAACAAGAAGCGGTTAGAGTAGCGTTTAAGTATAGATTCTAAAAAAGGGAGCTTATGCCCTGGCTTAAATTTGATGAGAAACAATGGGAAGAAATTAAGCAGGCGCTTGATCGTGTAGTAAGTGTGACTAAAGAAATCGCTACTGAGATGAAACGCGCTAATGATTTGAAGGAGAAGGACCCTAAAAACCTCAAGGAGATCTAAAGATGGAACTTGCCTTAAAACTTTTAGGCATTTTATTTGGTGTCTTGGCCAGAACATTAGCGCCATATTTGAGAAAGCTAAAGCAAGGCAAGGTCAAGGAATTTAAAAATGGATACTGGTTATCGGCATTAGCTTCATTTGTTTTAGGTCTGATTACTACAGTGTTGATTTTTCCAAGGTTTGAGATTACACAAACAGGGCCAGGGGTAGAAGGATTAGTTAAATTATTCTGTACGGCCTTTGGCTTTGGGTTTGCATGGAACTCCCTGGTGAATGAGACAGCCAAGTGGGGAGAAAGGGGGAAATTAAATGTCTAAGTTAGGATGTATTAAAGATAAGTTTGACGACAGAGATTATTTAATGCGAGCGTATTTGCCGGTTATAAAACTGCCCAAGAAAATTGATTACACGCCGAAGCTATCGCCGGTTAGGGATCAGGGAGATGAAGGGACCTGTGTTAGCTTTGCCTGCGCTGCCGGCATGAAGGAATATCAGGAATTACTTGACTATGAAAAGTTGATAGAACTTTCCCCGCGGTTTGTTTATAGCGAATGTAAAAAAATTGACGGTATGCCGCAAGAAGAAGGCACGACCATTCGTGCGGCAATGCAGATTCTTGAAAGTAAAGGTGTTTGTCAGGAAAAGTTTTGGCCGTATCAACCACATCAAAAGGATAAACCCAAGAAAGGCGCAGCGGTCAACGCGAAAAAGTTTTGCGTTATGACTTATGCCCGCATACTTAACCTTAATGAGCTGCGTTTGAGTCTTGCCAATAAGGGGCCTTGCATTATTGGCGTTGAAGTTTTTGAAGGAATGATGAAAACTAAAACCGGTCTTGTGCCAATGCCTAAGAAAAATGAAACCACCCTGGGCGGCCATGCAATTTGCCCGGTAGGTTACGATGATAAAAAGAAAGTTATCAAATTTAAGAACTCCTGGTCTGATAAATGGGGGCAGAAGGGTTACGGATTATTACCCTACGCTTATGTTGAGCGTTATATGATGGACGCCTGGAGCTCGGTTGATATTGAGGACCCTAATCCGCTTACGCTGGCAAGTGTATTGAATTACAGAGAGCGGGCTTTAGTTTGATATGGTTAAGGGAAGAGGGACGTAAGTGAGAAGATGGATAGCATTAGTTTTACTTTTGATAATAGGGACAACTTTTTCAGGATGTGCCACAACAGGATTACAGAGCGAGCTTATTTTAAATGAAGATTATTTCCAGGTTGCTCATAGAGAGATACAAAATGCTAAAGAGTCAATTTATCTGATTGCTTACTTATTTATTCTTTATGATTATCAAGAGGCATACTCTAACCGGCTACTTGAGGATCTTATAGAGGCGCACGAAAGAGGCGTTGATATCCATGTGGTTCTAGAATATCCGAAGCCCGAATACATGAACGAAGAAGGGCCGGCGAATCAAAAAGTATATGAGAAATTGAAGGCTGCCGGCATAGATGTGAGATTTGATAAACCAGAGAGAACAACACACAGCAAAGTTTTGATTATAGATGAAGAAACGATTATCGCGGGAAGTCATAATTATTCGTTTAATGGATTAAAATATAACAATGAGACTTCGATACTTATTAGAGATAGAGATAAGGCTAAAAAGTTGATCGAATATTTTAGACAGATAGAGTAAGCGAGGAGGTTAAGCATGAAAAAACTGGTAAGTCTAATAGCGATATTGACATTTTTGTTGCAAGGCTGTGCATCATATCGCGCGGCCAGATTGCCGTCATCTGATGTAACTTCGTTTGCGAAGTATCAGGACCAGGATGGCGTAAGAGTGGCCGCAAAGTTCTTTGATGCTAGAGAATCAAAAAAGACTTTTGGGGTTGGGAAATTGTACGCAAAATTTCAGCCAGTTTATATTGCAATTGATAATAGGACAAAAAGTGCATATGAATTTAAGAAGGGAATGTTAAGCAAACAAACAGCTCCCGCAGAGGAAGTAGCAAAGGAATGTGGATTTAGCACGGTTGGTAGAGCAACAACCTATGGAGTTGCCGGGTTGTTCATCTGGCCTCTGCTTATACCTGCCGTTGTTGATGGTGTCGGTTCATCGCAAGCAAATGTGAAGATGGAAGACGACTATATGTACAAAGAAATCAAAGACGATAGAATACAATCTAATGGGATCCTTAATGGTGTTGTGTTCTTAGATAAAATGAAAGACGGCGAGACATTAGATATAAGATTAACTAATGTGGATACCAACGAAATAAAGCTATTTACCTTTGTAAAATAACTTTAAAATATAAAAAGGTAAAGGGCCATACTTTAATATCACCTTGACTAAAAAGAGGGCTTATAAGCGAAATATGAAGGGCAAATTTGAGCCAACCAGGGGCAAAAAGCGAATTTTGGGGATTTTAACGGTTTTTGCGATCGCCATCCTGGGTATAACAGGGCATTTAAGGGGCGTAGAAGGGGCTATAAGCGGGGGAAATTGGACAAGAGAGGTATTATTATCGGATTGATTGCCCGAAGTATAAAGACTAAGTAAAATATGAGGGGGGGGAAGAAGAATGAAGACCAATGATCAGGTATTAGATTTATCCGTTGACTTACAAAAAGAGGCTTATGATTGGAAAAAAGACATTATCATAAACAAGGTAAAATTTATAGAAGAAGTAGACAAGGCACTAAAAGATAAAGAGGTAACTTCATTAAGGAAAAAAGTATATTTTATTTCCACCGTAGTAAATTATCCCAAAAATGACGATATAGGATTGCGTAATATTGGCACGAATGGAGATACGGTTGTTTTGAAAAAAGGGTCCCTACTTGAAGAATTGAATCAAATACAAGAGGCGCAGACAATTGAGAGGGCTAGATATTATCTAGAGCGGCTCAAAAAAGGAATTACTGAAATCAAGACTAGCAAAATCAACGATATAAATTTAAACAGATGGAAAGAATACACAGAGATACTTACCGACAGTTTATGGATATTAGATAAGCGGGATGATTCTGGTGCACATTGCGCTGGGTATTGGGGAAATTTTATCCCGCAAATACCGCATCAATTAATGATGAGGTATACTAAAAAAGGTGAATTAGTAGTCGATACTTTTCTTGGGAGCGGGACTACATTGATAGAATGCAAGCGCTTAGGAAGGAATGGTATAGGCATAGAGCTTAATCCCGAGGTAACGAGAAATGCAGACCAATTAATAAAAAAAGAAAGCAATCCCCACGACGTGAAGACTGAAATAATTACGGCCGATTCAAGGCATGTGGACCTAAAAGAAATTTTAGATAAGCAAGGGGTTAAAAAAGTTCAACTTATAATCATGCACCCACCCTATCACGATATAATAAGGTTCAGTAGGAGCCCCAATGATTTATCTAATGCGGGCACAGTCGAAGAATTCATAAAAATGTTTTGTGATGTAGTTGATAATACTACCCCTTATTTAGATATGGGGAGATATCTTGGCATAGTGATAGGCGACAAGTATTCAAAAAGCGAATGGATACCGCTAGGATTTTATATAATGAATGAGATTTTAAAACGGGGGTTTTTGCTAAAAAGTATAATTGTTAAAAATTTTGAAGAAACTAGAGGCAAAAGAAATCAAAAAGAACTTTGGAGATACAGAGCGCTTGTTGGGGGATTTTATATTTTTAAACATGAATATATTCTTTTATTTAAAAAAGGCTAAAATATGAAAACACATGTTTTTATCGTAAATGAATCATCGTTCCCAATACACTTGCAATATTTATTTGCTGGAACCGGCGCGGCTGATGCCGATGATCATATTGGGCTTCTTTCTGATATTAAAAGAGTGAGAGTGGGAGATAGGGTTATATTTTATTTAGAGACTAAAGAAAGCTCCGGGATAGATGGAGGTTTTTTTGGTGCATTTAGGATAGCGGACTTAAATCCAATTGTCATTCAAGATTCGGCCAATCCCACTTACCTTGAGCAACAGTTAGGTAAAAAACTAATTTATCGAGTTAGGCTTGAACCCGCAGATGTATATTCGAGGGGAGTTGTAGAATACCAAGCTCTCGATAATCTACCGGTGTACGCAAAAGAGATACTTTGGAGTTTGATATATAGAAAGCTAAAAGGTCAAAGAGGCTGCACCCCATTAACAATTGAAGAATCAAATCGTCTGATGGATATGATCCAAAGAACTAATAACAATCAGCCTTTACATTATGAAAATACAGATGGGTTTATTTATAACGCGACCAATCAGCAAATAGAGATTGATCCGAGCGGCAGAAAACAATACGCGGGAGTAGTTAATCCCGCTACACCACTTATCCCCCAGATGTTGCAACTCGCCAATGTTGATAGAGCATTTGAAGTTAACCTGCAGGCTTACTTTACCGAGAATGCTGGTTTGGGCGTCAACCAAAGCCTAGACGCAATCACCGGATCTGCAAACCAAATGATTTGGCTAGGAAATGAGGTTAAATGTGGTGTTGGTATGCGAAGCATAGATGTGTTTTCTGTTCTTAATTTACCGCGAGATATACGCCAACACAGAATCATTGAGCTTAAAGATGAACAAGTAAGCGCTACTATCAGCCGGCAACTTTTTAAATATGTAAATTGGACTAACCAATATATTACCGGCGCTATAAATGCTAATATTCAACCGATTATAGTCGCAAGGGAAATTCCGAATACTGGTAATAATAGACTAAAAAGAAAGAAACACGAAGCAAGCGGACAGCCGACTTCATACTGGCAAGAAATCAAAGACGCTTTTAATGCATTTAACGTAAGAAATCTTGCTATGCCTATACTTTATTATGAATATAGTTTTCAGAGTGGCAGTATTATATTTACGCAAGTAACTTATTGACAGGGCACCCAAAAACAACCACCTAAAGAAAAACCCGTCCCAAAAAATACCCTTCATCGCATCTCGTCTATAACCGACGATTTTAAAACCATCCATATAAAACTATTGTTTTTTTTACGGCGAGAAATCTAACCGCAGACCCCCAAGACTGGGGGTCTGCGGAACTGGGGGGCTGAATACAGGGAGCGAGCCTTCGCGGCGAATAAAAAAAGAAAGTTAACATAACGATGTTATGTCTAACCCAAGCCCACATTCAGCGTTCCTTAATGTAAAAATTTAGGCTGAATGTGGGCGCAGGGCGTAGCGAAGGGGTGAGGCAAGCCTGAGCCCTTTAGGGCGAAGGTCATTGACATCGAGAGATGGCAATGAGGCAAGTGCCTATAATGCGCATTATAGGCAAAGGCGGTTTTAGCTTTCAGGGTGGAGAAATTGAGGCTCCGCCCTGAAAGCGTTAAGAAACCGCCTGGCTTGCCCGGTCTTTCATTCGCCGCAGGCGGATGAAAGATGCCGAACCCCTGAGCCGCTTTCTCTTTTTTATTTTCCGCGCTTGGCGAGCGACATTCCTTTTAGGGTGGTGGGCGGGGGAAGAAACCCGCAACTTAGCGCCACAAACTCACGCACAAAAAAAGGAGCGCAGTGGAGCAATGTCTTATTAGGGTGCGCCTAACTCTTGTCGGCGAAGACGTCAAGAGTTAGTGATAGTTTTGCGAGCCGACGAAGTCGGGGAGCAAATCTATCAAGCACCCCTTGCTGTCTGTGGGCTGGCGAAGCCAGAACACAGAGAGTAATAAGACATTGCGTAACGAAGCGACGAAAGCCCCGAATACACCACAACCTAAGTGACCGTAATGAAGGAGTGAAGTGAAAACAGTTTATCGGTGCGGATTTTCTTTTTTGAGGCAACCCGCAAAAAAGAAAATTGCTGTCTAAGACGCAGTCTTTGTCAGCAAGCACGACCCTTTTGGCACGAAGTGACAAAAGGCGATAATCTGTTGAAACGGAACGACTGAATGAAGGGAACGATGCACAACCAACAACCTTGCGGGTTTCTGGCGGGCAGGGCGTTTAGGGTCTGGGACATTTCTAAAATGTCCCAGCGGGG
>JAKLQX010000039.1 GCA_022013085.1 Candidatus Omnitrophota bacterium
TAATCAATATCTTTTTCTTTAGTCCAACGGCCAAGCGTAATCCTAAGAGAGCCATGCGCAGTTTCATGATCCAAACCAATAGCCAACAAAACATGCGAAGGTTCCAAAGAGCTGGATGTGCACGCTGAGCCAGTTGAACAAGCAATACCAAACATATCCAAACTTAAAAGCATTGATTCTCCTTCAATATATTTAATAGAAAAATTTACATTGTTCGGTAACCGCTTAGTAGGGTGGCCATTAAGCCTTACCTCGGGGATCATTGCGGGAATTTCTTTAATCAGCCTATCACGTAAAGAACTTTGAAATTTAATTTCAACTCCCATCTGTTTCTGGCATAATTCTACTGCTTTGCCTAATCCTACTATTCCGGTGGTATTAAGCGTTGAAGCGCGCCTGCCTCTTTCCTGATCGCCCCCACGTAAAAAAGTATCAATACGTATTCCTTTTCTAACGTATAAAGCCCCTACTCCTTTGGGCCCGTAAAATTTATGCGCGGAAAGCGAAAGCATATCTACATTAAGCTGATTCACATCTATGGGAATATGCCCAACTGTCTGTACTGCGTCAGTATGAAAATAAATTCCTTTTTCGCGGGCGATCTTACCAAGTTGAGTAATTGGCTGGAGTGTTCCGATCTCATTATTCGCCTGCATAACACTGATCAAAATAGTCTTATCAGTAATTGCTTTCTTTAAATCATCGCAAGAAACCAAACCGTCTTTATCGACTTTGAGATAGGTAACCTTAAAACCTTTTTTTTCTAATAACTTAGCCGGTTCGCTGATTGCATGGTGCTCGATAACCGAAGTAATAATATGATTACCTTTTTTCTCCAAGGCATAAGCAGCGCCAAAAAGCGCGTAATTATCCGACTCTGTTCCACCGGAAGTAAAGATGATCTCCTCAGGCTTAGCATTAATAAATCCGGCTAAACTCTCGCGGCTATCCTCTACTGCCTTTTTAGCTTCTTGGCCATAAGCATGTAAACTTGAGGGGTTACCGAACTTCTCAAAGAAGTAAGGCTGCATAGCAGAAACTACTTCCGGATCTGTCGGAGTAGTTGCCGCGTAATCTAAGTATACTTTCTTCATCCTTCGACTCCTTACTCCCTTCACTCACTAATTGCTTGCTCAGGATAACCTTAAGCAAGCGAAGCGCGTCGAAGGGTCATTTCTTAATCACCTCATTTAAACTTCCCGTGCGATACCCTTCTAAATCCAGAGTAATATAATTATAACCTATTTTTTTTAACGTGTTCACAATTGCCTGGCGTTTATTTAATAGCCGCGGGATTTCGTTTTTGCCTACTTCAATACGGCAAAGCCCATTATAATGGCGTAAGCGCACAACCTTAAAACCTAAGGAAACCAAATATGCCTCGGCTTGGTCAACGCGCCTAAGTAAGTCAGCAGTAATCTTAATACCGTAAGGTATACGCGAAGCAAGGCAAGCCAGACTTGGCTTATTCCAACTACGTAAACCTAAATTTTTACTTAATCTACAGATATCTTGCTTACTAAAACCCGCTTCCAATAATGGAGATTTAATACCCAGTTCTTTCTTGGCAATATTCCCCGGGCGATAATCTTTAGTGTCCGAAATATTGCTGGCATCTATTACGAAATTTAATTTATTATGCTTAGCAATTAAAATTAACTTTGAAAAAAGCTCTTTTTTACAAAAATAACAACGCGAAATAGAATTATCCGAGAATTTTTTGTTATCTAGCTCTTCGGTTTTAATTACCCTGATACTTACGCCTATATCTTTAGCCAGTATTTTTGCCTTGGCTAATTCCGCCAAAGGATAAGTTTCAGAAACAGCGGTAACTGCCAAAAACTTATTCTTGGGTAAAACTAGAGAGCAAATTTTAAGTAAAAGGGCACTATCCTGGCCGCCGGAAAAAGCAACTACGCATGATTTATACCCGGAAATTATGCGCTTAAGACAGGCGAGTTTCTTTGCAAGAGTTATCACAAAAAAACTTTATAATGCCACGACTTCTTTGATTTCAGGAACTTCCTGCTTTAGTATTTTTTCAATCCCATTCTTTAGGGTCATCGAACTCATCGGGCAACAGCTACAGCTTCCTTTTAACTTCAATTTAACTATCCCGTCGCTAGTTACTTCAACTAACTCTACATTACCGCCATCTGCTGCTAACATCGGCCTAACCTTATCTAACGCCTTTTCAATTCTTTCTCTCATTTTTTTCTCCTCTTGCCTTTCTAATTCGATTAGATTTACCAGGTTATTGTACCACTATCAAATTTGCCTGCAACTCAATAGTTAGGAAACTTTCCAGCCATCGTCACCCGCAAATTTATATCCCTAACAATTGCTTTATTCTATCTTTATCAAACCCTACGATAATCTCGCCATCAATGTCTATTACCGGCACACCCATCTGCCCGGTTTTCTTCATCATTTCATCAGCAGCTGCCTGATCAGCAGAAACATCAATACTTTGAAAATCTATATTATTATCCTTTAAAAACTGCTTGGCTCGAATACACCAGGGACATGTAAGAGTGGAATAAACTTTAATGCTTTTAGCCATCTGCCCCTCCTTTCTTAAGAAAAAATGTAGGAGAGGTTTAAACCTCTCCTACCCGTGTGGAGCAAGATCAACTATCTCCTCTACTTCCATAATAATAAGATGTTTTGGTTTTGGCAGACTGGCTTCAGGATGATGGCCATGGGCCTGGCCTTGAGCTAAATTTTTCAGGAGCCTTTTAGTTAACCGTGACGTAATATTATCTCCCCAGGATTTGATAATCTCCTGGCTGATATGATCTTCCGGCAGGATCTTAGCCTTGCCTTTAAGGCAAAAACCTGCAAATTTATGCTCATCAACAGCGCTAATACTTACCTGGGAATTACGCCTTATATTCTCTCCAGTTACGCCGCTATAAACATCCATCAAATAAACTTCACCCAGAGGATTAACCTTAACTATATTTTTACATGAACTGTGAGGAAATCCGCTCTTATCTATAGAAGAAACTATCACAAAATCTTGAGTACTTAAAAAATCAATAACTTGTGTCGGAATCTGCTGCATTTTATTTTATCCTATTTCAGAAGCTTAGCAAAATTATTTCCGATACTGAATATATGCCAGGTAATATTTGTATAGCCGCCATAACTTTACTCCCTAATAACCTTGAAAGTTTTCTGTAACTATTTTCTCTACTGGTAAATTTAAATCTTCAGCCAGTATTTTACGCATTGCCTCTACCATCTGAGGAGGGCCGCAAAGATAAAACTTTCTTTGTTGATAATCCGGAATTTCGTTTTTTATAACTTCGCTATTAATATGCCCAACAGTAGATTTAAAACCAACTTCTGTTTCGCTCAATACATGCGCTACCTTTAAAAGCGGATAATGCTTTGCCATAGCATCAAAATCATCTTTAAAAACAACATCACGTAGAGAGCGATTAGAATAAATTAATACGATATCTATTCCCAGATTCTTATCTACAACATATTTAGAAATACTCCTAATCGGAGTTATGCCTATACCTCCGGATAAAAAAGCAATTTTAGGCGCACTAGCATCTAAAACAAATTTTCCAAAAGGATATTGAATAACTACCTCATCTTGAATTTTTAGATTATCAAGCATTCGCGAAAAATCACTTTGAGTTAATTTCTTAGTAAATTCAAGATAACTCCCTTCAGTAGGAGAGCTGGATATAGAAAGATATCTTTTTAGCTTAGGATCGTTATTCAGCGTAACTGAAAGGAATTGCCCAGCTTTAAAATCTAATGCAACGCCAATCTCCAAGCGAAAACTCTTGACGTTATAATTACGCTGGATAACTTCTTTTATTTTGGCCTTGATGTCCGCGGGCATATGTTTTGAGCCTTAAGCAGGCCCTGAAGTGAGCTAAAACCTTTAAACTATCTTTTCAAATTGATCCTTGCCTACACCGCATTCAGGGCACACCCAAGTATCCGGTAAATCTTCGAAACTGGTTCCCGGAGCAATTCCATTATCTGGGTCACCTGCATTAGGATAGTAGATATAGCCGCAAACTAAGCATTTATATTTACTCATTAATTCCTTTTCCAGCCTTCTGTTCCGGTTGCATTCCTGACATTCTCTGGGCACCCTGCATCATCATCTTTTTCTGCATCATACATTTCTTATTGCCACTCTTAGCTAACCCATAGACTCCGCCTAAAATAATCGTTGCCACAGCCAACCAAAGAAGAGTTGCGACCACAAGTCCGAAAATCTTTAATCCTTTTGTCTGCGCTTTTCCAATGGATAACAACACAAAAAAACTTAAAACCATAAGAAGCGAGATTGGAACAACAGCTATTATTAATGCCATCTTTGACATACAATACATATTTACCTCCTCTTTTAAATTTTACCCTTTTATTCTACTTTAATTTCCTTATCACTTTTCCAAATACCATGAATATTACAATAGGATGTAGCCAAAATCAGGCCGCTTTTTTCAGTTTTAAAAGATGCGATTACTTTTGGCTCGGAAAATATCGTACTAGTATTCGGCCCCTGGACAGATTCGCCATGCGTATTAAACTCAAAACGGGCTACCTGATAAGGAAACTTTTCACCGCTTGCCAGAAAATACACCTCAATAGACTTAATGTGATGCTCGGTAGTATTAGGATGGGCTATCTGCTTGCCCACGCTTACTTCTAGTTTTAGAACCTCACCCTTTTTTATTTTCTCCGGCGCATCAATAACCGGAACATGTTTTTCAGTTTTCCAATCCGCACTCTGCAATAAGTCTTTTAAATCCGCCATTGTTCTGCCTCCTAGTTCTATGTTTTTAATATCTTCTTTAAATCCTCATCTGGCGTGCTGATCAACTTTAAGTCAAATTTATCTTGCAGAACAGCAAAAACATTTTTGGATAGAAAAGCCGGAGGTGTTGGGCCGATATATATTCCTTTGATATCAAGATACAGCAAAGTAAGCAGAATGGCAATTGCTTTTTGCTCAAACCAAGATAGCACTAAAGTTAAAGGCAATTCATTTACTGTGCAGTTAAACGCCTTAGCTAAAGCTACCGCTACCTGGATCGCAGAATAAGCATTATTACATTGGCCTAAATCAATTAATCTTGGGATTCCTTCGATATCGCCGAAATCCAGCTTGTTAAACCGGTATTTTCCGCAGGCAAGTGTAAGAATCACACAATCTTTGGGCACTTTTTCGGCAAACTCAGTATAATAATTTCTACCGGGTTTTGCTCCATCGCAACCACCGATTAAGAAAAAATGTTTAATCTTTCCTTGTTTAACTAAACTAACAATTTTATCGGCTAACCCTAAAATCGCCGTATGGTGAAAACCTGTCCAGATCTTTTTACCAGTCGCCTCAGGCAAAACCGGTAAAAATTTAGCTTTTTCAATTAAGGCTTTAAAATCCCTAGATTTTAAATGCGTTGCTCCCGGCACGCCGGTAATACCGATAGTAAACAACCTATTTAAATAAGTACTTTCCGGAGGGATTAATACACAATTAGTCGTGGCAAGTAGCGCGCCACTAAAAGCATTAAACTCTTTTTTCTGCTCCTGCCAAGCACCGCCATAATTA
>JAKLQX010000040.1 GCA_022013085.1 Candidatus Omnitrophota bacterium
CCTTGTGGGGAGGGCTAGGGAGGGGGGATTAATTAATTATTCCTTCTCGCCAACCGCGCCGCGGAAAGCTCGCGAATTGATTTATCCGAAAGCGCGTGTAAATATTTAAAATACTCTAACTGTAACCGCTGATTAATCTTGCCTAGCTCCTGAACGCTTCCTTCCAAATGCATAATCCGAGCAGCAAACTCTGACAATTTACTTGACCAGAAAATATGATAAAAACGAAAATCTAACCATAATTTAATCCAGCCCTCTAAAACTGATTTACTATCCGGCTCAATTAGAATCTCTTTGCCTTTAGCTACATTTTTTTTGCGCTCTAAAGGTAAAAGAATCTCTATTTCTACCTGCTGAGTAGTAATATTGATAAATTTAGAATAAATTACGTTTACCTGGCTGATTTCCTGGTTAAAATAACGCTTAGCCAGATAATCCCTAAGCAGGCCGATCTTTTGAGTATCTAGCTTATCACCCGGAGATTCAAAACTAATAAAGCTAATTTCAGCTTCATTAAGATAGCTAATCCCCTGCTGGCCTAAAACAATAATCTCATCCTGTTGGCGTTTAATATCTAAAAGGTGATTAAACAAAAGAGCGTTTTGCTCACCTAAGAACCCTCCGTCAGAACTAACTAGAACAATCAAACGCGGCAAATTTGACGGTAGATTAAAAAAACTATCTGTCGAAACATCCAGCGGTAATGAACTATAAGCAGAATTTAATAAAGTATAAAACTCCTCTTTGGGCTCTTGATGATAACGGAACCGGTTAAACTGCGCTGAAGCCGCCAGCTTCATAACCTCAATCAAATCTCCCAGATCTTTATTAAAAAGCATGTTCTGCTTTAGCTTACCGATTGGGATCATCTAAAATTAAGCTGGGATAAGAGCCCCAAAGAACTCTTTTATCGCTTTATCTAATTGCAATTTAACCTCTTCGGTTAATTCCCCTCGCGTATTTAAATCATCAATTAAGCTCTGATTATATTTTTCTAAATGTTTAAAAAAATTATTTTTAAACATTTTTACTTGAGAAATATTGAATGCCTCTAAAATCTTTTTTCCAAAAGCATAAAAAAGGGCAATTTCTTCAGCCTGAGAAATCGGAACATTGTTTTCTTGTATTAAAATCTCATAAAGTGTCCGTCCTCGTTGCAGTTGAGCAGTAGCCTCCGGAGAAAGCTTGGTCCTTAGGCGAGTTAAACGCAACAAAGATCGAAACTGCACATATTCATAACGCAACCCCTTGCTTAATTCCCTGATCGCCGGGCATTGCACCTTGCTACCGATACGCGAAACCGATAACTCTAAATCAATCGCCGGCTTAAATCCTTCCTGGAAAAGCCCGGTATTTAAATAAATCTGTCCGTCGGTCATCGAAACAATATTTGAGCAGATATAACCCGTAATATCACCTTGTAAGGTTTCCGCTAAAGGTAAAAAAGTCATTGACCCGCCGCCAAATCTAGTCTTCAGGCGGCCGGCCCGCTCCATAAGCTGGGAATGCAAAAAGAAAATATCGCCAGGGTAGGCTTCGCGGCCAGGCGCGCGTTCTAGCAAGAGGGATATCTGCCGATAAACCCAACTGTGTTTGGTCAGGTCATCGAAAACCACTAAAACATCTTTACCTTTATACATAAAATACTCGCCTAAAGAAGCCGCGGTATAAGGGCAAAGATACTGCTCGGCAGTAGAACTTCCGCCAGGAGCAGAAACCCCGATAACATAATCCATTAAATCTTTTTGCCTTAACTGTTGGACAATTTTATTAAAAGAGGCATTATTACCCCCAATCCAACAATAAATACAAATAACATTTTTACCTTTTTGATTAATAATCGTATCTAGGCCAATGCTAGTCTTGCCAATCTGCCGATCGCCGACGATTAACTCACGCTGCCCCTTGCCTAAAGGAATCAAAAGATCAATGATCTTAATTCCCGTATGCAACGACTGATTAATCGGTTCTCGTTCCATAACCCCGGCGGCTTCCCGAAATGCCGGGTTAAAATCTGCTGCTTCAATATCTCCTCCCCCATCCAAAGGCCTGCCTAAGGCATCTACCACCCGGCCGATAAAATTTTCTCCCACCGGAACACTTAATAATGCGCCTTTACTATAAACCGCATCCCCAACTCTAACCCCTTGCTCATCACCGAAAACAATTCCGTAGGCGCCGCTAGGATTAAATTCAATGATCATCCCTTTATAGCCGTTAGCTAGTATAAAAACCTCGCCATAAGCACAGCTCGGCAGCCCGCTGATCTTAACAATCCCCTGCCTAACTTCTTCAACCTTACCAATTTCTTTAATATCTAAAGCTTGAATTTCCATATTATTTTTTTCTAAAATAAGGAATGATTCTTTCCAGTTTATTTTTTAAAGTTCCGTCGATAACTAAGCCGCCGATTTCAATAATTAATCCGCCGATGAGGTCCTTTTTTAAAATCTCCTCAAAAATCATCTCCCTGCCGGTTTTTTCTATTAAAACCCGTTGCAAATTTTCTTTCTGATCTTTACTTAAGCTTTGGCTAGAACTCACCCTTACCCGATCCGAATCTACACTAAATTGATCTTTAGGAAGCTTGGTAATCTCAGAGATTATTTCAGAAATAAACTCTTGCTGCAGGCTTTCTTTCGTTTTTTCACTCAAGAGCTGCTCCACCAGTTTCATGGCTAAATCCAAACTGCAGCTCTCTGTTTCCTTCATATATTTTTCTTTAAGCCTCTCTACTTCATTATTGCCGTCGGCAATAATTTTAGCCACTTGAATTTTAGCCTGATCCTCAAGATTCATGCGTAGTCTAATGCCTTCATTACGCGCCTCTTCTAAAATGAAGCCGGTTTCATCTTTCGCCCGCCTAATCTCGGCATCAGCTTCTTCTTTAGCACGCTTAAGCTCTTCAGTAAGCTCTTGTTCCTTAACTAAATTTTCTTCATGCAGGATATTCAACCTGGCGAGGGCATCATTTAGATGGTGGGAAAAAAGAAAACGTAAAAGAAAAAATATTCCGATAAAGGTAATCGTCTGAATAATCAATAAATTTAGAAGCATGTTCCCCCTTTCGTCATCCCCACCCCTAGTCCCTCCCACAAGGGGAGGGGAATCCACTTGTTATTCTCTCTCTTGATCTCTCCCTTAACTTGATCCCTCCCATAAAGGAGAGAAGAATTTCATTTTATCATTTTCCACCGTTCCCTCCCCCTCGCGAAGAGATACTCCTGTGAAGTTCCCTCCCCCTCGTGGGGAGGGTTAGGGAGGGGAGATACTTTACTTAGCAAATAAATTATAAATAATTAACAATGCTAAAACAGCTATGGCTTCGGAAAAAATAAATGATAAAATCATCACGATGAAAATCCTGGCTGATGCCGAAGGGTTACGCGCCACTGAATGCACTGCCGCTGAGCCGACTATGGCAATAACTGCCGCCGGGCCGGCAGTGCTTAGAAACATAACCAAAATCAAAGCTATGATTGACATATTAAGTATTAAACCTCCACAAATAAAGTTAAATTATTACTGCGTAAAAAAGCAATTCCATCTTTAATTGCCATGCGCTGGCCATCGCTTCTTATCACACCCTTGCGTAAACGCATCAAAAAAGGCCGGTGAAAATCTAAAACACAAACTTCCCCGTCTTCCGCCGGTAAACGCACCTTTTTTGCCTGGCCTTCCCAAACTACTTTTTTCGGCTCTAATATAGAAACTTTCATTTTAAATTGTGCAACTCTTATTTCTACCGGTATCTTTCGCCTTATATAAAGCGTTATCTGCCTTTTGGATCAGCGCGCTAATCTCCTGCGCGTCTTCAGGAATGCTGGCAATGCCTATGCTTACGGTTACCGGAAGGTATAACCCGGCTTGAATACGCAGGCGCTCGGCAGTAATTTTAGCCATCGCCTTATTCATCTTCGGCAGCATAATAATAAACTCTTCTCCGCCATAGCGGCAAACTACATCTATAGGGCGCACGCAATTATTAAAAACCTTAGCCGCGCCCTTAAGTACAGCATCTCCTGCCGGATGGCCTTCGGTATCATTATAATTTTTAAAATTATCGATGTCAAGCATTAGTAAAGCAAGCGGCCCCGGAGACCGCTTCATGTGGCTAACTTCCTCTTTAATCAACTCATTAAAATACCTGCGATTAACTAACCCGGTTAAGCCGTCGTGCACGGCAAGGTCGACAAAAAAATCTTTTTCTTCATTGCCGGAAAACAGAAAATATCTTTCTACCGCCCGCTCCGTGACAATCCTGGCCTCCGAACTGTTTAATGGCTTAGTAATATAGCCATAAGCGCCTGCTTCCATCGCTTCAATCGCCGAGCTGATAAAAGAATACGGAGTAATTACGATGACACTGGTCTGCTCTGAAATCTTATGCACTTCCTGCGTGACCTTCACCCCGTTCATTTTAGCCGATCGCGTTTCAGTGATCACCACGCTAAAAGCATTAGTGCGCAAAAGCTCTAATCCTTCTTTGGGGTCTGTTACTACCCAGGTATGATAACCCACGGCCTTAAGCGTGTTATCCAACTGCTCCGCTAAAGCTGTATCCTCATTGATAATTAAAACATTTACCTCTTTCATTATTTCCTCACTTTATTTGCCGCTAATGTAGGGGAGGTTTAAACCTCCCCTACATCTATTTATATCCCAACATGAAATCTTTCCACTCCTGCTCCATTTCTTCCAGAGTGGTAAAATTATAAACCTTTAATAAGGCGCTCCTCCAATTTATTCCGTCGCGTAAAGAGCGGCTAAACTCCAAGAAACGATCCTTACCTTCTTGGTGAATAAGAAAAACTATCAAGGACGCTGCTTCTGAATAAAAAATATCCGGCGCAACAGTATCCTTTTCAAAATTATTAGTTTTAGAAAGGTTATCAAGTTTAATATACTGATTTTTAGCGACGAGGTTTTTAGCCATTTGCATACGCGCGGAAAGATTGCTCTTTTCCTGAGAACTGGCAACGCCTTCGTCAATCCAAAGGGGTAACGGCGTGTTTACTCCTATAAACTCCCGGAATATAATGTGCGTCATCTCATGCGGAAGCAAGGAATCAAAAAAATGATCCTGCCCCACAAAAGTTTTCATTACTCTATTACGCACCGATACTATCGCGCCTGTCCAGGCAGAACGCTGCGTATTAGTTTGAAAATCTTCGGCATTTTTATAAAGATAAATCTTCGCGCGGTTATCCCAGCTCCAAAAATCCAGCCTGCGGTAGCCTAATTCATCAACAATACTATTATAATAATTCTCGGATTTATAAATAAGCTCGTCAACAAATGCTACCGGGGCTTCCTGATAATAAATGATAAAATGCTGGGATTTCTTCGTCTGCCAAAGAGAACTGTCTACTTCTACGGCAAAACTTTTAGAAAAAGAAACCAGGATGAAAAATAGGATAAAAAAAAATAATTTTTTCATAACCTCTCATTGCTTAGTAGGGGAGGTTTAAACCTCCCCTACAGATAACTTTCAACAGTAGGGTGGGTTTAAACCCACCCTACTGTTGTGGATAACTGCAAATGTGGATAACTGATTAGTAGGTGACGTTTAAACGTCACCTACTTGAAAGCTATTATTCCTGAGGTTTTTGTTCAGCTTCAAGTTTGCTTTGACGCTGCCAAATGAAAAAGAAACCTGTCCCCAAAACGCCCAAGAAAATAATAATAAACAGAATAATCTTCCAGGTAAACCCGGCTAGCCCTTGAGGCGCTACTTCAGAAAGAAGTGTTTTTGCCGCCAACAAATCCGACTTCGCAGAATTCAACAAGCTTAAACTATTACGATAATTAGATATTTTATAACCCGGGCTTGCGGAAGATAAATCATCTATCTGCTCTATCTCTTTAAGTTTTTTATCTATTCCCGTATACAGCAAATTAGCCCGCTCAAGATACTTAGTTTTTCCAAACGCGGCAAGCAGCTCCTTAGCTTCCTGCCGCATAAGCGCTACCTGCGCCTGATCAACAATCCAAACATCTTTGATCTCTATTTCTTTTTCTAACGTCTCCCCAGCCTGAAGCTGGTATTCGCCGAAAACATAGTAACTGCCCTGTTGAGAATCATAAGCAACCTCAAGGTCGTCCTTATAAATAACATCTTCGGGTTTTACTTCTAAGGGAAGATAGACTTTAATCGGAACTGTCTGCTCTGAAGCCGCGGGATTTATTGCCATCAGCCGCAAAGTTATACTGGCATGGGCTTGTGTGACGCAGAAAAATGAACAAACTATTAAAAAGAAAAAGAAACACGAAAATTTAAATTCCTTATTTCTCATAAGTATATTTTAACAAACAAATCTTATTTTTTCAAGAGATTTGATTACTTAAACTCAAACCAAGTTTGCACAATGGGTTTCTTCGCCACGTTTTCAAGCATCTTCTGGTTCAGCTCCATCGCGGCCTTTAATTCTTCGCTCTTATTCTTAATATAATTTATATCATCTTTTTTATCTTTAGAAACATCATAAAGTTTTTGTAAATTAATGCCTGTGGTTCCGCCGATTTCCTTAATCTGCTTGCTCATCTCTTCCAACTGCTTAAAGGCAGCGGACAAATCATTAACCGCGCTCTTGGTATCTCCGATTTTGCCGGCAATATCCCTGCTAATCTTAGACAATAACATATCCATATTATTAAATTGCGCGCCCACTGTAGCAACAATATCTTTTACTCCGCCTAAACCGGTGGTCGCACCCAATACGGCTGAGACGTTACCAGAAACACTTTCTATATCGTACTGCGTGACTGAGATAACCAACGCGTCCACTGTTCCTTTGGTAGGCTCAGAACAAATTATGGTAAAAGCACCTGTACCCCATGAGAATGTAACATCATATTGGTAAATACCCGTAGCACCTATCTCTGCCATGGATTTACTTGCAACAAGCTGAACATCCTTAGGGTTGTAAACGCTCAAAACAGGCTTTAAGCCGGTAGTCGCGCGATAACGTATGGTCATCTTTCCGCCCTGCTTAATCGAAGTTTCGCTGTTAAGAATCCCCGAGGTTATATGCGGCTTAATATCCTCGGCCACAGAAAGCTTAACCTCATCAATTTTAGTTTGTATTGATTGCGCCCCTGAACCCGTAGCCGTAAGAATCTTATCTGTTTCAATCTTAACTTTCTGGATCTCAGGCACGATAATTTTATCCACCTGACCTTTAATTTCATCCTTAACCACTGCCTTAATCTCAATCGTCTGCGCCATGATCTGGCCGGTTACCCCCTGAATGGCCGTGGTCGCCTGCCGGATCGCCTCATTAACGGTAATACTAAAGGTCGTACCGCCTTCATAGGCATTGCCGTCTCCAGCAGACCCACCATAATTAATTACTATTCTAGCGTAATACGACCTGCCCGCGACCAATAAAATTTCACCGCCGCCGACAATCACCTTAGTGGCTACTTTAACAAAAACACCACCGCTATCCGTAAGTATCTCAATCGGAGCAAACCAACTGTCATTAGTGTCATTATAGACTTCTACCGTAGCAATGCCAAGTTTATTTACCGTATCATCAAGCACTATCTTACCGCGCTTCTCAAGCCAAGCCCTAATAGAAAGCCTATCCGTAGTCTCATCATAAATAAAGGCACCTGATACGTCATAGTCGGCAGTTACTTCCGAAAGGCTGGTTAAAGTAATTGACCAGGCAATTTTAGCGTCATATTTTCCGTCCAGATAATCCGCGCCTACCCCGGCGATCTTCGAAGAATAATCATCCACATATTTATCTTTGGTAGTCTTAAAAGTATATGTTCCATAAGGAATTTTAAAAGTAAACGGGCTGTTGCTGACCTTTGGGAAAGTCGCTACATCCGCTGAATTTCTAGAGGCATTAAGCGTGCATTCAGTAAGGTTTGATCCACCGGTATAATCCCTAACATTAAACGTAACCGTGTATTCTTTATAAGAGGTAACTTGGTCGGACGCAACTGAGCCGATAATCCCGGTAGCATCAGCGCTGACAGTTATTCTTCTTCCCTCATCAATACCGCTGACCGCAAAATCATAGAAAGTAGCGTATCCATCCACCGAAGTAACATGGTCCAGTATATCGGCGCCGGAAGAAACAACGCCATCAGAAGGCGTGATTCCTACCACCATATCTTTAGAAGATGGGTTCCCGTAAAGATCCGAAACCATAAGCGTAAAATCCTTCCAAGGCGCGTTCTCTACTGCTACCGCTACCGGCTGAACGCTCCAAAGCAAGCCTGCCGCATCGCCTCCAGCAACCGCTACAGTAAGCGCGTTTTTATTAGAAGTAGTCACTGTTGGTGTTGTATGGCTGGCTTTAATATTGGCTGTCTCTTTCTTATACAACGTAATCGTCACCGGAACAGATATACCATTAGTAAAAACAACTCCCGTGGAAGTGGCAAAAGCCACAGCCGTAGCTGGGGATATAGTTGTCGTAGGATATATGGTGGTTACAGGGGCATCAAATACTTTACTCCCAGTGTTAGCTCCACTGAATGTCAGGATTTTAGCTTCGCCACCGGTAAAATCTTTATCTGTATTACCCAGCGCGTCTATTGCCGTGATTACAATTGGCTGGGTATTGCCCGCGTTCATTGCGGCTGTACCGGTAATCTTAAAGTCCGTAGCCGTAACTTGAATATACGGAGCCGAAGTATAAGAGTCGGTCGTCGTAAATTTGGAACCTATCGGGTTAAGCGTGATATCGCTCTCAGGATCAATTATAAAAGCAAACCTCTTTCCGTCTACAGCCGCCGGCAAAGGTAATGTATTCTGCAGCACAATCTTCAAAGCAAAGGTCTTTCCAATATTATTATTCGGCACGCTGCACGCGGTAGAAAAAACAATCTGATTATTTTCAATTGAACCGATCAATTTGGTGGATTCAACGTTATCAATATACATATATGCTTCTTTAATATAGCCACCCCAGCCACCAGTAGTATCTCCGTTCAGATTCGTACTAGCATCATAGATATCCCGTCTAACCGAGATCGACGTAATGTTAGTGGCAAAACCGTCAGTCATCGCGTCAGTTATAATAAAATCAAGCACCGCTGTTGTCGTCGAGTTAGCCAGCGAAGAAATTGAAGTAGGTTCAGTAAGCGCCCCGGCAGACGCGCTCGCATCATGCTCCGTAGCAAAAGCGATCACTGAAGAAAATCCTTTGGTCAAGCTTTCAACAGAAGAAGATGCCCTTAAATAAATATTCTCCGGATAATTATAAGTTATGCCTTCAAAAGTTGCTGTGCCATTAACTGCAGTTTTCGTAAGCCCGCCTGTGGCGCCTAATGTATGCGTAGCCGCGGTAGGAACAGTAGTATCCGTAAACGGTAAAAGGCTCACGCTTCCTACAAATGTAGTTACTATATTGCCATACTGATCAGTAATAGAAATCGGCTGCGAAGCAAGGGTCTGCGGAGTAGTAATAAAATCAACCAGGGGCGCTATGGGTGCTGGTTGCTGAATGAACTTTGTTTTTACCGCATCATCCGGAGCAACCGTAATAGAGCTAGAAGTTCCCACAAGACTAGGGCTGTCAGTAATAGGAATAGTAGCAGTAATCGTGGTGGCTTGCGCGTAGTAAAGCTTGGCTACTAATGGGGTAGTAGAAACACCAGCGCTAAAAATTACCGGTGAAGGGTTAGCATAAACGTATGCTGAACTGACAAAATAATCATTAAGATTAGCTTCCGGGCCATTCTGCACTTTGCCTGCTCCTATTGTCCAAATAATATTCTTGGTTCCCGTAAAAGCCGTGGCTAAATTAGCGCCGGTACAAATATTATCATAAAAATCCACCGCGTTTAAAGTTCTTCCAAAACTAAACTCCGCTCCGGCTTTAATACCACTAGCCGGTAAATCACCGCTAAAATTCAAATGATTAACATCGTTATGTTTGACAGTAAGGGCTAAAGCATAAGCGGAACTCCCAATTGAGCTTTTAGTTAAACCATCAGTTACATTTATGGGGGTGGTTGCCGCGTTATAAACAACTAACGTTTTAGTCGCAACACCATCTACAAAGGTTACCGTGTTAGACGCGCCCACGGCTATTCCATCTAAAGTAGGAGCGGTCCCGCCAGGCGCGGCAGCAAGGCCAGAAAAAATTAAACTCTTTTCTCCAGTATAAGAAGTAACAATTGCGTTATTTATATTATAAGCGCTAATGGTTATTACTTGACTATCTCCGGTAACCATTGTGCTGGTAGTACCCGTAACTTTAAAGTACCCAACCTGAAAATCCTTGACAATATTGACAGCAAGGGAAGCAGCACCTTCATTACCTGCGGCATCAAAAATCTTAATGGTTAAAACTTTAGCGCCATCTTCGCCTAAATCAATAATGCTCTGGGTATTGCCAGTTAAGACATAAGGAGTTGTGGCCGCTGAGACTGTAGTAATTATATCCGTAGCCAATTTTACATCGCCTACATAAAGGCGTGCCGTGCCTAAAAATTCATTAATCGGCG
>JAKLQX010000041.1 GCA_022013085.1 Candidatus Omnitrophota bacterium
AAAATACCGAATTCGTGTTGAAGGCAGACAACATCGATATTGTTAAAATTGAGGAAATCCGCCGCCGCTTTATACGAGTCTATATCCTGCTCCTTGATCTCGAAACGTACGCGCTCCGGATAATCGTAACCTTCCTCGATATCTGTGACAGGTATCGCGAATACCTGAACAGACGGGTTCAGGGCCGCGAACGTCTCGCAGAGATCCGTAGTAAAAGTCGCAATGCCGCAACGCCTAGGGAGATAATTGCCTATAAAAGCTATCTTTTTGATATTATTGGCCATAGTGTTTATTCCCGGCTATTTCCTCTGTCTTTCTATATCTCTTTCTTGGCATATTCCTATTTGCACCTCTATTAGCCTTAATCCCTTGTTGCTTGGGTTATCCAATTGATGCCATTGATGCCTTTCTGTTATCTTTACTTCTTGGCTGTCAAGAAATATCCATATCTCGCTTCTATGCTTATGTTTTTGTAAACTTGTTTTCCCGAACGGCTTGAGATATAATAGCTTAACCTTAAATCCATTTCCTTTTGCCAGAACTTTATACCATCCCCACTTCTTAAGAATTTTTTTCATTTATCACCCGCACAGCCTCCTATAATTAGAGTAAATAAAATGACCTCTATCATTCTCCTTAACATGCTCTTTTCCTTCCATAAAAAAGCCGTCACCTGATTATTTAATCAGATGGCGGCCCGACCATCCAAAAGCTACCTCCGGAAATACTTTCGCACTCCCAGACCACTTATCTAAATAATAACCATTTTTCTAAATTATTATATACCTAAAAAACCCAAATAAAAAGAATATTCTTAGGTAAGTCACCTTAAATTAATCCTACCGCAACCCCTTCACTCCAAAGCATTTATCCTCTTTAAAATCTCGAGTGCCATCCCGAGCCACTGTAACCAATAGTCATCTAATCCTGCTCAAATACGGCACAATAGTCGTATAATACTGCACCCATCGGCCAGCCGAAAGTCTTAATACAAGCTTTTTTGTCCATGAGTAAACAAAAATCAAGCCCCGCACCATTTGGCGCGAGGCTTGATTTAGATAGTTAACCAATACATTATTTCTTTTTTAACTTTTCCACAAACTCAGCGACAAACTTACCAGCAATATCTTTGCAACCCAAACCAAAAGCAAGCGCTAAACCTAATCCCACTGATCCCAAAATAATCCCTAATGTCAACTGAGTTATGCTTATACCAAGCCCTAACTGTTCTAACCCTACGATTACAACAAATACAATAACAATTGTCTCAACTAATTGGCCCAGTAACTTTCCATGGCTCAACCCAGCATTATTAACTGCAGTTACTATTATATTCTTTAATAAAGTAGCCACAAACATACCCAATATAACGATAAATACCGCAGCAATCACATGCGGAATATAAAGCACCACTTTATTTAATAAATCTGCAGCAATAGTTAAACCTACGGCATTAATCGCTACCATAGCAGTTACCAAAATACCCAGCCAGTAACAAATTACACCGATTAACTCAGAAATAGAATAAGAGATCCCACCTTTCCCGAGAATCTTATCCAACCCAATACGGCCAGCAAGGTCATCTAATTTTATTAATTTTAAGCCCTTGCTAATTATTACCTTTAAGGCTTTAGAAACCAACCAGCCCATAAGAAGAATAATAATCACAAGAAGAATACTTACGAGAAACTGGCTGATTTGACCAAGCACAGCTCGTGCAGGTTCAAGTAACACTATTTGCCAACTACTCATCTTTCCCTCCTTTTTTAGTTATTACTTGTATTAAATTAGCACAGAAAAACAAATATGTCAACGAAAATGTAACAAAACAGGTTATTCTAGCCACTTTTTTTAAACTCTGCGTTTATCTTTTGTTTTACTGCATAAGTTAGCTCGATATTATCTGAGTTTACCTCTTTCCCAACGCTTAGCTTACCGTTTTTTTTACCACAGATAAACTCTTCTACACTGCAAATATTTGCATGCAAAAGCCGAGCCGTTAACTGTATTTGGCGGTCATCAGAAACTACGACAATATTTCTCGGTTGGACAGCCTGCTCGACTATTTCCTTTATTTTTTCATCTGCCTCAATCTTGCGCGAATAAATCCAAATATAACCCTTTTCTTCGGGAATCTCGCAATCTATCGCAGGGTAACCATCAAATACAAGAACAACTGTATTTTTCGAGCTACCAGTTAGCTTGTTAAACAGAATAAAATCATGTAAAGTTTGCTGAATGCTTTTAGATTGCTTGGCTTTAGATCTAAACTGCGGATGGTTTATTATGTTGTAGGAGTCGATGATGTACTGTAAGGACATAAATGAGCCCTCCTATTGAAGCGTAAATCAATACAAAAGAACCAGATAAAAACGACATCGCTAAGGCTAATTGCTTGATCACTCCCACCTTAGCAAAATAAACTACGAACAATCCCTCTCTCAAACCTAAACCTCCTATAGAAATAGGAATTAAGGTAATTGCTCCAATAATAGGTAAAAAAATAAGAAAATAAATAAAGTTAACTTTTAATCCCAAAGAGCAGGCAATAAAATAAATACTTAAAGGTTGAATAACTTGGATAAGAATAGATAAAGCAAGATTATAAATAATTACTTTCTTGTGATTTCGAAAAATATGAATCTCCTGATGCAGGTCCTTAATTGTTTCCTTTATCTTTCCCGCGCCTGGAGTAGATAAAAACTTTGTAATTACTGAATAGATGCGGTTATTAAATAAAACTAACAGAACAATAACTAGCAAAGCTAAGATTACTATAACAGATGAAAAAACTACGTTGTCATGTACTAGATCTTTTTTTAATAAAATAGCAATCGAGATTATAACCACCAGGCCGATATAGCCACTTAACCTATCTAGAAATACAGTTGCGATAACCGTTTTAGCTTTTTGGGTATGTTCAGCAAGATCCGCGCTCCTAACAATATCGCCCCCAATAGTTGAAGGAAGAAAGACATTAAAAAAAACCCCACCTGAAAAAGAACTAATTAATTTCTTTAGAGGAATGCAAATGCTAGCTGCCTTAAGCAGCATCCGCCAACGTAGAAATCCGAGAATATAGCTTAAAAAAAAGATTACAAATCCTATTATTAAAAGTAGTTTATTTGTTCCTTTAATATCATTTACTAAATCGTTGATATTAATCTTGTTGAATTTAAACAGGATAACTAACAAAATTATACTTATTCCCACCCGGAGTAATATAGACGCTATTTTTTTAAAAGTTGTCATTTTACAAAAGCTCATTTCCTGTTAATTTATGATATGCTTCTAAATATTTTTCCTTAGTTTTTTCTATAATTTCAATTGGCAAATTTGGTGCAGGGGGAGTTTTTTCCCAATCCAGGGTTTCTAAATAGTCCCTGACGAACTGTTTATCAAAACTTATACAAGGCTCACCACTTTTATAATTCTCCAAAGGCCAAAAGCGTGATGAATCTGGAGTGAGCACCTCGTCAATAATTATAATCCGATTGTTATGAATTCCAAACTCAAATTTAGTATCCGCGATAATAATGCCTCTTCCTAAAGCGTGAGCACTGGCACGTTTATAAACCTCTAGGCTTATTTTCTTTAACTGTTCTGCCATATTACTACCCACTAAATCTGAAATATATTTCTGGTTCACATTTTGATCATGGCCTAGATCTGCTTTAGTTGATGGAGTAAATATAGCCTCAGGTAATTTATCAGACTGTCGCAAGCCCGAAGGCAAGCTAATTCCACAAATTGATTGATTTTGTTTATACTCATTCCATCCTGAGCCAGAAAGATACCCTCTAACTATGCATTCAACCGGTAAAGGCTTAGTTTTTAACACAAGCATTGAACGTCCGGTTAAATCTGCTTTATACTTCTTAAGCTCATCTGGATACTTTTCCACATCCTGAGTAATCAGATGATGCGGGACTATTTCTTTAATATAATCAAACCAAAATGCAGATATGCTGGTTAAAACCTTGCCTTTATAAGGTATTCCGCAAGGCAAAACTACATCAAAACAAGAGATACGATCCGTAGAAACTATTAGGAGTTTATCCTCTAAATCATATACATCCCTTACTTTACCCCTCCGAAAAAGTTTAAGATCTTTAAAATCAGTTTGTAGCAAAACTTTATTATTCATATTTCTTCAATCTCTCCATTAAAGCATCATACTCACCCATTAGCTCCTTAGGTAGGTCCTTTTTAAAATCAGCAAAGAATTTACGTATACCCTTTAATTCACCTAACCACTCCTCTTTATCAACTTTAAGCAACTTTTCTAATACCCCGTCGGAAAGAGTAATTCCTGTCATATCAATATCGCTTGGCTTAGGGATATAGCCTATAGGAGTAGTAACAGCAGTTACTTTATTGTTGCAACGATCCAGTATCCACTCTAATATTCTTAAATTCTCGCAAAAACCTGGCCAAAGAAAACCTCCTGAATCATCCGTTCTAAACCAATTAACATGAAATATCTTAGGTGGCTTAACCATTAGCTTACCCATATTTAACCAATGTTTAAAATAATCCGCCATATTATACCCGCAGAAAGGAAGCATCGCCATAGGATCCCTGCGTACTTGGCCTAATTTACCAACTTGAGCAGCAGTTAATTCAGAACCCATCGTAGCTGCCACAAATATACCATGCTGCCAATTAAAAGATTCATATACCAGAGGCGCAACATGTTCACGCCTACCACCAAAAATAATCGCAGAAATCGGCACACCGTGATGTTGCTCTAATCGAAATGAAGCAGACGGACAATTAACAATCGGAGCAGTAAATCGAGCATTCGCATGAGCGCCTTTAATTACCTTACCTCCTGCGTCTAGAGTATTAGGCTTCCAAGGATTTCCTTTCCAATCAATCCCCTCGCTAGGCACTTCGCCATCAGCGCCCTCCCACCACACAGTAAAATCTTGTTTCAACAACACATTGGTATATATGGTGTTCTTCTTAATTGTCTCCATCATATTTGGATTAGATTTCAAGTTTGTGCCAGGCGCAACACCAAAAAAACCTGTTTCAGGATTAATTGCCCAAAGAGAACCATCTGAATCCACGCGCATCCAAGATATATCATCACCTACTGTCCAAATACGATAACCTTTTATTTTCAGGCCCTCAGGTGGAACCAACATCGCCAGATTAGTTTTACCGCATGCGCTAGGGAAAGCCGCAGCAACATATTCAACATGGCCATTAGGCTCTTCAATACCCATAATCAACATATGCTCTGCCATCCACTTCTCTTTTTTAGCAACGAAACTCGCAATACGTAAAGAAAGGCATTTTTTACCTAAAAGCACATTACCGCCATATCCTGAGTTAACACTCCAGATAGTATTATCTTCAGGAAAATGCAAGATCATTCTTTTGTTAATATCTAACTTAGCTTTTGAGTGCAGACATTTAGTAAACCCGGCTCCTGCTTGTAGAGGCTGGGCCTCAAGCTGCTTTAATACATCTTGGCCACAACGCGTCATAATTAACATATTAAGAACTACATAACGTGAATCAGTCAACTCCACTCCAATTTTACTAAATGGTGAGCCGACTGGGCCCATGGAAAACGGAATAACATACATGGTTCTGTCAGCCATCGCGTTAAGAAATATAGTTTTAGCTTTTCTATAGGCAGCAGCTGGAGACATCCAATTATTGTTAGGGCCGGCATCACGTTTTTTCTTGGTGCAAATAAAAGTCAAGTGCTCTGTCCGTGAGACATCATCATGAGCAGTTCGATGTAAAAAACAACCTGGCAGCTTATCCTGATTCAGGCGGATCAATTCGCCAGACGCTACTGATTCATTTTCTAAAAGTTGTTTTTGCTCCTCTGACCCATTGATCCAAACAATGCGAACAGGTGAACAAAGCTTGGCCATTAAATTTACCCAAACAATTAGTTTTTTGTTAGTCGTGGGAAACTTTTCCATTTACTTACCTCTATCAGCAATATATTTATAAGCAGAATCAGCTGCTACTGCGCCATCACCACAAGCGTTAATTACCTGGTATAAACCTTTCTTACGGCAATCGCCACTAGCAAATACCCCTTCAGCTGAAGTCAACATATTATCATCTGTAAGCAAAAATCCTGCTTCATCCATCTTCAATTTATTTTTTAAAAATATTGTCTCAGGAACATAGCCGACATAAATAAAAACTCCATCGCAATTAAAAATATTTTCTTTGCCACTTGTAAGATCTTTTATCTTTACAGCTTGTACCTTTTGCTCTCCTATGATCTGGGTAACAATGCTGTTTAAAATAAAATTAATCTTTTTATTCTGCACCAAACGCTCCTGCAATATCTCTGAAGCACGTAAATCCTGCCTACGGTGAATTATGTTTACGCAAGTCGCAAAACGGCTCAAATACATAGCTTCTTCAGCAACCGCGTTACCGCCTCCCACAATCACGACATTTTTTTCTTTGTAAAAAGGCGCGTCACAAGTAGCGCAATAAGAAACACCTCGGCCTGTATACTTTTCTTCTCCGGGAATATCTAATTTGCGTGGACGCGCGCCGCTAGCAATAATAATGGCGCTAGATGAATAAGTCGTGCTTTCACATTTAATAGTTTTATTTATACAATCCAGATCCAGCACTTCATCACTTTCAATTTTTACATTTAGTTCTTTAACTTGTTCGTGCATGCGATGCGTTAATTCAGCAGTAGAGATCCCTCCTGGAAAACCAGGATAATTCTCGATTGTTTCGCTCATCAAGATCCTGCCTCCTACTGCCATCTTTTCGATTAAAAGCGTATCTAACCGGCTACGGCCTGCATAAAGCGCTGCAGTTAAACCTGCTGGCCCTGCTCCTATAATAATTAAATCGTGTATTTCCATGTTTTAGTTTTTTCTTTTAATTTCGCTAATTTTTTTTTAATACGTAACTTTTCTAAAAGTGGAGCGTAATCAACAATCATCTTGCCTTTTAAATGGTCTATCTCATGTTGCAATACGCAAGCAAATAGATCCTTGGCAACAAGCTCAATTGGTTGATTAAACTCATCCCAAGCTTGAACCCAAACAGTTTTTGCCCGTTTAACTTTAACGCAAATACCGGGAACACTTAAACAACCTTCTTGTATAGCTTGCTTACCCTGTTTTTTGATAATTTTTGGATTTGCTAGCTTGTAGAGCCCCTCACCGATATCAACAACAATTAATTGCGCGCTTACACCCACCTGAGGAGCAGCTAAACCTATTCCCGAATCTTCATACATAGATTTAGCCATTAGGCTTAAAATTTCCCGGTGTTCCGCGCTTACCTTTGAAATAGGCAAAGCTTTCTTTCTTAAAACAGGATCGCCAAATAGTTTAATCTTTAAGCTGGTTTCGAGCATTTACTTTAACCACTTTCGGCTTAATTTTCCTGGCAACTTTGTCGACAAGCGAAACGTATGAAACAATAATTACCTGGTCTCCAGGGCAAGCGCCTCGGGCTGCAGGGCCATTCAAACAAACTACTCCGCTTCCTGGCTTTCCTTTGATCACATAAGTTTCAATACGTTGGCCATTATTAAGATTGAGTACTTCAACTTTTTCATATTCCAATATATCCGCAGCTTGAATAAGCAAAGCATCGATAGTAATACTGCCTTCATAGTAAAGGTTAGCATCAGTCACGCATGCCCTGTGGATCTTTGACTTTAACATCGTCCTTAACATATTATTCTCCTTTTGCCCACCAGGGCACACCCGCGTAATACCTTATAAACGCGGGGTGCTAATTAATTTATAAGTTTGCCGTGCAATCATCAACTCTTCATTTGTAGGTATAACCATAATTTTCGGAGATTTGCCCAAACAAAAAAATAGCTTTTTGCAAATTTCTTTTCTTATCTTAGCCTGATGCTCACCAATCCCCGCGGTAAATATTAAAGCATCTATGCCACCAAGTACCGCTAAATATGCGCCAATATATTTTCTAATACGATAAACAAAGATATCTATAGCTAAACTAGCACGCTTATTCCCGGTGTTCGCCTTTGCCTCTAAAATACGCATATCATTACTTAACCCAGATATCCCTTTTAAACCACTTTCTTTATTTAAAATCAAATTCATTTGTTTTGTATCTAATTTCACTTTGTGCATAAGATGCGTAATCAAGGCTGGATCAAGATCACCGCAACGCGTACCCATAACTAAACCCTCCAGCGGAGTAAAACCCATACTGGTATCAATAGATTTCCCCTTGTCTATGGCAGTAATACTGCAACCATTTCCTAAATGGCAGGTAATCAATTTTAACTTGCTAAGCGGTTTCTTTAGAATACGACTGGCCTCTATTGCAACATACTGGTGGCTGGTTCCATGAAATCCATATCTTCTTACCCCCAAATTTTTATAATAAATATAAGGTAAACCATAAATAAATGCTTTGGGCGGAATACTTTGATGAAAAGCAGTATCAAAAACCGCAACCTGCTTTACGCCGGGAAGAAGTTTCTGACAAGCCATAATTCCAGCTAAATTTGCCGGATTATGCAAAGGCGCAATAGCACAACATTTTTTTATTCCATTAATTACGTTTTGATTAACAACTACCGGTTTATTAAATTTCTCTGCGCCATGCACTACGCGATGCCCTACTGCTTGAACTGAATTAACTTTACTTAATATTGTTTTTAACCCAGCATGGTGGTTAGGGACTAGAGCGTCCTTTTCACCGATATGCTCAAGCGCACCCTTCGTCAGCAAACTTTCTTGAGGCATCTCAAAAAGTTTATATTTGATTGATGAGCTTCCGCTATTGATTACCAGTATCTTCATTATTGAGCCCTTATCGCAGTTACTGCCACGCAATCAACAATATCTTCTACAAAACACCCGCGCGATAAATCACTGGCAGGTTTATTTAAACCTAAAAATAATGGGCCAAGCGCTCTCGCCCCTGATAAACGTTGCACAAGTTTATAACTAATATTGCCTGCCTCAAGATTCGGGAAAATAAGCACATTTGCTTGGCCATTTATAGGGCTATCCGGGCATTTTATTTTAGCTACATCCGAGACAATCGCCGCGTCAGCCTGCATTTCTCCATCTACTAATAATGATGGTGATTGTGTTTTTAACTGTGCTAAGGCCTCAGCAATTTTTTCCGCGGACTTAGTTTTAGCCGAGCCTTTAGTTGAATAACTTAAGAATGCAATGCGCGGAGTAAGATTTAATACTTTACTAGCTAATTCCGCGCAAGCTAACGCAATACAAGATAGTTGCCTTGCATTTGGATCCGGAATAACTCCGCAATCAGCAAAGATAAATGTTCCTTTATCGCCATATATACAGTTTGGCACTGACATGATAAAACAACTTGAAGTAATATTAAAACGCTCTTGGGAACCAATGCAACGAATACAAGCACGCGCCATATCTGCCGTTGTATGGCTTGCTCCGCCAACTAAACCATCTGCCTTGCCCTCATGGGTCATCATTGCAGCATAATAGAGAGTATCAGAAAAAAGCTTTTTTACTTTATCTAAATCAATATCTTTAGACGCATAAAGCTTATAATACTCTTCGATGTATCTATCTTTCTCGGCGCGATTAATCATTTCCGGAGTTAAAACCAGAACATTAGCTAACGCTTCCTGCTCGATAATATGCGCTGCCTCTATTACGCGTTTATCATCATACTCCGGCAATACAATTGTTTTAATATTCATTCTTGCAAGCTTTCTGATGTTTTCTATCGTGTTCATTTAAATTCCTTTCAAAATTTTCTTAAAATTTACGTTTTCGTTGATTAATTTAACCACGGCATTAATTTTATCTTTATCACAAGGCCGGATCTTTACTGTGATATCATGCACACAGGTAGCCACATCATATGTATCAGCTTTAGCTAATAAAACCGGAATTTGAGCTTTAGTTAAAAGATCCATGATTGCAGGCTCCGGAGTAATCCCACAAGTTAAAACTATTCCGCAAACTTTTAATTTCTTGTCACTAGCATCACAAAAACAACTGAGAGCGCTCATGATCATATCCTCCCTGTCCCCGGGAGTAATCATAAGGCTATCTTCAATGATATAACGCACAGCATCACGCGGTTCCATAGCCGCAACAATTACCTTTGCTACAGAACGCTCCAAATATTCCTTACCGCAAAGAACCTGGAAATCAGTTTCTTCTAAGATCTGCTCAATTGTAGGCCGAGCAAGCATAGGATCATAAGGCAGTACTCCTAAAACATCTATGCCTTTTCTCTCTAACCCTTTTTTTACTATACTGCTAATTTTATCAAATTTAGAAGGCAACACTTTATTTATGATTACGCCTAAAACTTTAACCCCTTCTTTTTCAAAAAGCGCTTTATTTAATACGATTTCATCAATTGGCCTGCCCACTCCCCCTGAAGAAATAATAATTACTTTAGATCCTAAAAGCCTGGCTACGCTAGCATTAGAATGATCAAAAACTGAACCTACTCCAGCATGGCCAGTACCCTCAATTACCACCAATTCTTGATTCTTTGAAACCCTGCGAAAAGAAGCCTGAATTTTTTCCGAAATACTTTTCTTATCTGGCTTCATAATATATCTTTCCGTAAAGCCTTTTTCTACTGCGATCGGGCTCATATCTTTAAGCCCACTCCTTATTCCACAAACCTCCTCGATAAGAATAGAATCTTCATCGATCTTTAACCCTTCCTCTTCGAGATAACGTTGGCCAATAGGTTTAATAAAACCTACTTTTCCGAACTTCTGTTGAAAATTCCTGATTAGGCCTAATGAAACCGTAGTTTTACCGTCGTTTTGCTTAGTAGCGGCAATAAAAATTTTACGCATCCCGCACCTTCTCTTCTATTTATTCATTAAGTCCCGCACCTTCAAACTTTGAATATAAAGAAGGTGCGGGACGCATTAAAGGTTCTCTTCAATCTTCCGTTTCAATTCAACTTTACTAATTGCCCCAACTAGTTGATTCATAACCTTACCTTTTTTTAAAAATATAATAGTAGGAATAGACATCACCGCATACGAAGTAGCAATTTTAGAATTAGCATCGACATCAACTTTACCGATCTTCATTTTACCCGCATATTCCTTAGCTAACTCTTCGATATGAGGAGCAATTATCTTGCATGGACCGCACCAACTAGCCCAAAAATCAACTAAAACTGGCAAATCCGATTCGATTACTTCTTTTTTAAAATTTACATCTGTAAAATGTAAAACACTCATAACTTTAATCCTTCAGATTAGATGGTTAATAATATTGGAAGATTATTTAAGTTATCATAAAGATAAGCTGATTGCAAGAAATTAATGAACGCTTGACTTACGAACACGACAGTGTTAGTAAGTCAATGCGTGAATTAACCCCGCTGAGTGTGCTAAAATTATGAATCATAATTTTAGCACATATTACGAAGCGGGAAAACTCAAACTAACCTTACTCTTATGCCGATGGCTGTTTCTCCGCCGCCTGAAGCGTCGTCGAATCCAGCCATCGTCACCCGCTAATGGTATTGATAGAAATGACTCTGCTGGTTTTCGCAGCGAATGTCGATTTTAGCCAATGGAGCTTGAGTATTTCGGGAATTCCGAGGCCCCGCCAAAGGCGGGGCAATCTCGGAACGGCGATGCTGTTTGAGCGCCGAGTGAGAACACGAGGCGCGAGTTCAGCAGCCGCCGAAATGCGAAAGATCATTGGCGT
>JAKLQX010000042.1 GCA_022013085.1 Candidatus Omnitrophota bacterium
AATCTTACACGTCTGGAGACCATCCATTTTGGGAAGCATTATGTCTAAGATTATCAAATCGATTGGGTCCTTATCCAAGATATCTAAAGCTTCTTCACCAGTGATTGTGACAATACATTCAAAGCCTGCCTTTTCTAAATTATATTTTACAAGCTTTGAAATATGCTTATCATCTTCAACAATTAAAACTCTATCCTCCAAACTCCACCTCCTGCTGTACCCGAAGCGCATCCTCCTGGGTCAACGTAGATAAATACCTCAGCGTCATCGCCGGCGTATTATGCCCCAAGTGATACTGCAACGCCTTAGGATTCCCGGTCTTACGAAGCCGTATAATCGCGTCCGAGTGCCTTAATAGATGTGGGAATACCCTCTTTTCAAGCCCAGAGGCCTCTCTGGCCTCGTTTAGGATCTGCCAAGCCCTTGACCTGTTTATATCAAAAAACCTCTCCTTAGGCTCAATTTTGGCCCTGTACGCGTATGATTCTAGCTTTTCCTTAAGGTTTGCCGGCAACGCCACCATCCTTAATTTTTTCCCCTTCCCCACTATCTCCATGGCCGGTCTTCCCTCAAAATTCCGTATTAACGCGGGTGTAAGCGAAAGCGCCTCTGAGATTCTAAGACCTGTCTGGAATAAAAGCAGGATTAGAAGCCGGTCCCTTTCCTTCTTACAACCCTCAACAAGCCGGTTTATATCATCCTCAGTCAGGTAGCGGACTGGCATATTCGCCTTACTTAAAGCCATCTTGCTTTGGACTAACGCATTGTTCATAATCTATACTTCCCCCACTTTTGTTTAATTTCCCGGGGTGGTTTTGGCTGTTTTTAAGGATAAGAGCTTCAAAACCGTCCTAATATTAAACATTTATACTGATTTTGTTTAATTTCCTGTTGATGTCTTCACTAAACTTTTTTTCTTCTCAAGCAGTTTATTTCTTTCAAACCTAAGCACAGTCGGTAAAATAAAATTTGGGTGCATGCCCTGCTCTATTAAGTTCTCTTGGGCTTTTTCTTCCAGCTTAGCCTGTTTTTGTTTAGGCAGTCTTTCAAATATTTTGTCTAGCGCTTCTCCCCTTTTTCTTTCTTCCTCTCTTTCCTTGTCTTCCTCTACCCGCTTCTGTTGCTCTTTTTTTTCTCTTTCTTCTACCAGTCGCTTGCTTTCCTTGTCGCCTAAAGCCTGGCCGATAACTTTGGGAATAATCCGGATACTATGAATATTTTTTATATTATCTACCGCCCAGCCTAACGCAAAAGCAACTTCTTCTTTGGTATATCCTTCATCTATTAAATCCTGGAGCGTGATCATTCCTTCCCGCCTCAAAACTTCTGATACTTTTTCCTGTCCTAATCCTTGATAAAAAGTCACTGCCAAATTCTCTAGGTAAAACAGGTTATCTTCTATCTCCTTAAATCGTTCTGACTTGTGAAAATAATAAACTACATTCGCTTTTCGATATTTCCACTTATCAATAACCCTTTTTTCTTTCAGCTCATTATTCGCTTTTCCTAAAAGCTCTTTGAGTTGTGATATTTTACTTGTTTTGAGCCCCATCCACGTTGCTAATCTTCTTATGCCTATTTCAAACTGATTTTTTCTGTATTTCTTTTTCTCTAAATATTCATACAACCTTCTTGGCATTCCGGCTGCTAAAGTCTTGTATATTTTAAAATCTATTAGCTTGTAGTATTTTCTTTCAATGCTGTTGACTAACTCATCATCTAAAACCACCTTGACCATATTTATAAGCCTATTCCCTTTTTGTTTTTCGTAAATCTCTATTCTCGATATTAAATGTACTATCCTAGTTATCTTTTCTTTCTCTGCATAAAAGGAATTTTCAAAATGAAGACTTGTCTTCGCCATCCGCTCTAAACTCTCCCTGACCCTATTTACTTTTGCCCCATCATGAACTGGCAACTCTAACTCTCTCATCAGCTCGTATATCGTAAAATGGATCTCTGTTTTCTTATATACCCCACCTTTTTTGACATAGACCCGCATAATTGCGTTAAAAACATCCATATCAAAGTAGTTTGGGACCCCTTTTGTACAATCAACCTTAAATTTCCGCTCGCTCGTTATTTCCCCTGCTCCGTTTCTCTCGTGCCACACATATTCCTCTGTGGTTCTATCTACCCGCCTTTTTTGCATTGAAAATATAGGGTATTCCAGCAGGTTTCCTTCCATTATGACGTGTTCTTTCTTCTTTATTTCAGTCATTTTTTCCTTCTGTTTTTGGTGTCTTTTCATTTACCGTATGGTGTCTTATCGTTTACCTGCATGGTGTCTTATCGTTTACCTTTTGGTGTCTTTTCATTTACCGTATGGTGTCTTATCGTTTACCAAAACCGTCATAACTCCTTTATCCTTAATGCCTTTCAAAAGTGTAACAGATAGTTTAACATATATTAATACTCTCTCTAAGAGTGTATTTTTAATTTTTTTCTTTAGGAAGATTTTCATCCACTAACTCATCTATAATTTTAGATATAGTTTTACCAGTTTTAACACGTTGTGCCCATAACCGGTTAATGGTTTCTTCTTTTAAGTTAAAAGTCTGTTTTTTCTTTACCGGTTTTATGGGTTTTTTTGCTCTCTCGCGGTTTTTCTCTTGTATGGGTTCGTTTTTCTTTGTGTTATGATCTTCATCCACCCATGTGGCAGCGATTTGACTTAATTTTGCTTTAGGCATTTCTTAACCTCCTTCTCTAGAGCGATAAATTCTTCTGCTGCCATAGAATTCGGTGCGTATTCAAGCACCGATTGTCCTGTAATAGCTGATTCGCACAAAGCGACCCTCTGGGATATCTCAGTTTTTAAAATAGGCAGCTTAAGCATTTGGCAAGCATCCCGCGCCTCTTTTGCTAAATTGGTCCCAACTATTTTTTTTGATATTAAAAGACATACTTTAGATTTAGTGGCTCCCCTGCTGGCACCTTCTTCTATCAGTTCTATGGTACTGCGTGCAGAATTGATATCTAAGGGGCTTGGTGAAATAGGAATAATCGTTAAATTAGATACGACAAGGGTCGCTTTAGTGGCTTTATTGTTGGCTGGCCCGCAGTCAATAATTACAAAGTCATAGTTTTGTTTTTGAGATAGTTTAAGTATTTCTTCCGGCGTCCAAGGGTTTTCTGTAAAAGTGACGTTAGGATTGATTTTATTTGATTTGTGACGTATTCTGGCTTTAGCCCACATCGAAACAGTACCTTGCGGATCAGCGTCCACGACAAAAACAGTATGCTTATTATCTGCTAATGCCGCCGCAAGATTAAAAGCTATTGTGGATTTCCCTACTCCACCTTTCTGGTTAGATATGCTGATAATCTGGCTCATACGCCCATATTACTTGATAGGGTTTCAAAAGTCAAGAAATATTTAATAAAAGCTGTAAGTATTTCTTTTAATAAATACAGCTTTAAGTATATACAGATATACAGCTTTAAGGTTTTAGGTATCTTCGATAGATTTCAAGTGCTTTTCGTACTCGTTTTTGATATAATTCATTTATGCCTAAGAGAAAAAAAGAAAGAGTAAGATTTGAGATAGATCCGCATAACCGGCTTATAATCGCAGAAACCGGCGCAAAAGCAAAGGTCTCCAGATTTAGACACATAATCACCGGTTACTTTAAAATCGATAAAAACAATTCTTTATCCTACCATGTGAAAGCCCCAACGCCGCAAGGCGCGCGAATACCCCACCAGGTTAAACTTCAAGGGAATTGGTTCCTGACGGACGATCACAATTTACAGCTTACTTTAAATAAGTGGGGGAGACAGACCCTGGGCGATAAATTGACTTTACAGGGTAAAATATTAGATGTCCGCAAAAACTCTTTACTTTTTTCTGTTACCACAAAGACAAAAGAAAATGTCCAGTCAACTTATATTCTCAAACTTGCCGGCGCGTGGCAGGCAGATAAACACAACCGACTTACGTTTAGAATAAAAAGAGGGCAAGGGAGAGATGAGTTTCTTACTTTCAAAGGGGGATGGGAGTTAAATAAGCACCATCAAATTATCTACCGGTATGAAAAAGCGCAGCTCATACGAAAACAAAAAAGAATCCATACCCTGACCTTTAAAGGATACTGGGATATAAAGGACAAAACTCGTCTATATTATGTAATTGACAAGCGCTCCGATTCTGTTTTTGCTTTCAAAACCAGTTTAGGTATATTCAAAGACAAATATATAAAATACAAAGTGGGTATTGGTGTTTTAGATAAAGGAAAACCAAGCCCCCGGATAATTACTCTATACGGCACTTGGAAAATCAAAAAGGGGATAGGGCTAACCTTTGAAATAGAATACGAAAACAAAAAAATCCACGCTATAGTTTTCGGTGCTGACGTAAAGCTAACACCCAAAGACAAAATATCTTTCAAACTAAGAAATGAACGCAACAAAGAAATTGGAGGAGAGCTCAAACTATCGCACAAAATTTTAAAAGGGGATGGTGAAGCCTTCTTACGATTCCTAAAATCAAAAAATGAAACCGCCGTCATTGTAGGCGCAGGTTTTAGATGGTGAGAGCCCTTCAAGAAGGGAAAACATCGTCTGAATATCCCTATAATACGGATGTTTGTTAAACATATTCCAGATACTACATTTTCAATTTATAAGAGAATAATATTTTGATAGAGCAAAAAAACACTTGCAAAAAAGAAGAATATCCTTTAAACTAACAACATGCCTAAAAAAGGATCCTTAAGAGAACGATTACGCAAAGCCGGCATCCGCAGCTATGATGTTCTTATCCATGATCAGCCAAAAGAATGGCTGATAAAGAATTTCAAGCAGGGCGCTACTGTTTATTCGGTCAACGTTGCCCGGCTTATGCGCAATATTGTTTGGCAAGCAAAGGAAAGAATCGCGAAAGGGGAGAAGCCCCCTTTAAAAGAACTCCTTAGGACCTTCTGGTATATGTATATAAAACCAACTCTTTCCAGGGCGGCCGCTTTAACCCATGAAACCGATCAATACGCTCAGATGATAGACAACATCGTCTATATGGTCAAAGATATCCAAGTAATGAAGTATGAGGATATCGGTTTCCGCGATGAAGGCCAGGCTCATAGAAAAGTAGGAGCCAACGCTAATATAATTCTTTTCTCAGAGAAACTAGGCCATCAGGATTTTCTCTCAGATATCGCAAATAAATATAATGTTTCAATTCTTGCTCTTGGTGGCCAGCCGTCAGTCTTAACATCAGAATACTTTGTTGATACTGTCCGAGATAGGGGAGTTAACTTACAACGGTCATTCTATTTATTCAGCATTGTTGATTACGATCCTTCCGGCTGGATTATTAGAGACGCTTTTATCAATAACCTAAAATTCTACGGAATAACGCATACCCGGGTAATTGATTTAATTACCCCGGATATGCTTACACCCGAGGAAATCAAATTAGCTCGATATCAAATCCCTGAATCAGAAGCTATGCGCGTTAAAAATAAGGATTGGCTAAAAGAGGTCCATAAGAGAGATTATAGAAATCAAAAGTATCTGGAAGATACCAAACGAGGCAAATCTATACTTTATGGCTTAGAGGCTGAGTCAATATCAGCGAAACGCCTTGAGGCTAAGTTAACTGATGTTATGGTGCCTTTGCTTGGCAAGAGTGAAGATCTTCTAAAAATCTATGAGTTACGAGAAATAGACGACGCCATAAAAGCTCTTATAATCCATAAATTAACATAAGGGGGGAGTATGCCTAAAAATAAACAAGCAGAATTTATCCGATTTAATACTATCAAAGAATACATCAACGATATCCTCAAAATGCGATCCTCAGACAGCTCGGTTAAGAAGTTCATCAAAGAGTTTGATTTAGCGATTGCGGCCACGCTCATCGATGCCGGCAAACTGTCAAAAGAGGATAAGCGTACCACGGTTATGGATGAAGATATCATCACGGCCGTAGAAAAACATCTTGGCAAAAAACATTTAACCTGGCAGGAAACAGCAGAGGAAATTATAAAACAAAATCCTACTGATCTTGGCAAGATATCCAAAGCCATCAATGACTATATTGCAAAGGAACAAAAGAAGAAATGAATCAGGGAGACTTAGCCTTTGCAATCTCAAAGAGATTTTTTCTCACCCAGGTTGAATCCGGGGAGATCATAAAATTTATTCTTTCACGCGTAACAGAAGATCTTAAAAAAGGGGAAAGAGTTTACCTTAGAGGATTTGGATCCTTTAATAAAGAAAAAAGAGAGCCTAAAAAAGTACGCCATCCGGAAACAGGCAAAATTATAACCATACCAAAAAGAACCACTGTAGATTTTAATCCTTCCGAGTCTCTCATACAAAAGATAAGCTGATATTCTAATGCACCGCCCGCCTGGGGGCGGGCTACGTTAGTGGTGTATGCGCCGTTCAGCAGAGCTGTCGCTCTGCTTCACTGCCCCGCTCGCTTGGCGCTCGCTCATTTGCCGCCTGGGTCGGCGGCAGGGCAGGCTTGGTCGCCTGCCCTTTAATGCGTAAGCCCGCTGGCTTGCCCCGCTTTGCGGGGCAACTGCCTCCAGGAGAGCCGTGCTCGGGGCTCAGCCCCTTCGGGTCTTCGCCTGCCTGCGCTCGGCACTCCTTTCGGCAGTTCTGCCCTTTGGGCAGAAGCCAGCTCATCTTGTTAGCGTGGCGTTGTTCCCTAACCCGCCAGAAACCCGCAAGGTTGTTGGTAATGCGTCGTTCCCTTCATTCAGTCGTTCCGTTTCAACAGATTATCGCCTCTTAACACGTTGTGATAAGAGGTTCGTGCTTGCTGACAAAGACTTCGTCTTAGACAGCAATCCCGCCCTTGCGGGCGGGATGCGCACCGATAAACTGTTTTCACTTCACTCCTTCATTACGGTCACTTAGGTTGTTGGTGTATTCGTTGCGTTCGTCGCTTCGTTCCACAATGTCTTATTACTCTCTGTGGGCTGGCGAAGCCAGAACACAGACAGCAAGGGGCGCTTGATAATTTTGCTCTCCTGCGGGTCGCAAAACTATCACTAACTCTTGAAGCCTGCGGCATCAAGAGTTAGCCGCGCCCTAATAAGACATTGTTCCACTGCGCTCCTTTTTTGTGTGTAAGGTTATGGCGATATGCGGGTTTCTTCCCCGCCCAACCACCCTTTAATAAGGAATGTCGCTCGCCAACCGCGGAAAATAAAAAAGAGAAAGCGGCTCAGGGGGTCGGCATATTTCATTCGCCTGCGGCGAATGAAATACCGGGCAAGCCAGGCGGTTTCTTAACGCAAAAAAATCGGAGCCTCAATTTCTCCAATTTTTTTGCTAAAACCGCCTTTGCCTATAATGCGCATTATAGTCACTTGCCCTTGCCTCGCCCCTTCGCTTCGCCCTTCGGGTTAGACATAACATCGTTATGTTAACTTTCTCTTTTTTATTC
>JAKLQX010000043.1 GCA_022013085.1 Candidatus Omnitrophota bacterium
AGGCCAGGTGGGAAATATTGAGGCGATTGCCTGTTACGTGGTGGCTTCCTTAAGTTACGGAGGTTAATTTATGGTTTACATGATAAATATATTCATTGTGTTAATTGTGTTGGTGGTTTTTAAGTTAATGCTTATTTCTATATTCTTTTATGAAGATATAAAGGCAGCAAAGAGAAGAGATCCCGCGGCTAAAAGTTTCTTAGAAGTAATTTTACTTTATCCGGGCTTGCATGCTTTAATATATTTTCGTATCGCGCACGCGTTATATAAAATGCATTTTTTCTTTTTCGCGCGGGCTTTATCCCAAATTGCGCGAATTTTTACAGGGATTGAAATTCATCCGGGTGCGGTTATTGGTAAACGTTTTTTTGTTGACCATGGTATGGGTGTGGTTATAGGGGAAACTGCAATTATTGGTAATGATGTTTTACTTTATCAAGGTTCAACTTTAGGCGGCACGGGAATAGTAAAAGGAAAACGCCATCCGACAATCGGTAATAATGTAGTTATTGGCGCCGGAGCGAAAGTTTTGGGTAATATATCTATCGGGGATAATTCATATATCGGGGCCAATGCAGTGGTAATTAAAGATGTTCCGGCAAATTCTACTGTTGTGGGTGTTCCGGGAAGAATTACCAGGCAGGATGGCAAGAAAATGGATGTAAGTTTAGACCATGCGCAGGTGTTGGATCCGATTATGCAGACGATTGAAGAGTTACAGGATAGAATTCAAAAGTTAGAAAAGAAATAAGGTGCTTGTTCATGCCTATTTTTATATATAATTCCCTCACAAGAAAAAAAGAAGAGCTTATCCCTATAAAGCCGCAAGAGATTAAGATGTACGTTTGCGGCCCTACGGTTTACGATGAGCCTCATATAGGACATGCCCGCAGTGCCTATATATTTGATGTCATTAGGCGCTATCTTACCTATAAAGGATACAAGGTAAAATTTGTCCGTAATGTTACCGATGTGGATGATAAGATCATCAACAAGGCCAAAGAAGAATTTCCGGGAGAAGATTTAAATTCAAGTTTTAAGAAAGTAGCGGATAAGTATCTCCGGGCTTACCATGAGGCGTTGAGCAGCTTAGGAATTGGGGAGAGTGGGATCTTAGAGCCTAAAGCAAGCGAATATATCCCCAAAATGATTAAATTTATTCAGGGGTTGATTGATAAAGGCGCGGTTTACGCTTCTGGGGGAGATGTTTATTTTGATATTACTAAAGCTAATAATTACGGTAAGTTATCTAATCAATCATTAGACAAGATGGAGTCAGGCGCTCGCGTGGTTGGGACAGAAAATAAGCGTAATCCTTTGGATTTTGCGCTCTGGAAATCAGCTAAAGAAAATGAACCTGCCTGGGATAGCCAATTTGGCAAGGGGAGGCCTGGTTGGCATATTGAGTGTTCGGTAATGAGCTCGGATATTTTAGGAGGTGAGTTTGATATTCACGGCGGGGGGATAGATTTAATATTCCCTCATCATGAAAATGAAATCGCCCAATCCGAAGCAGCCGGAGAAAAATTCGCCCGCTACTGGATACATCATGGCTTGCTTACCATTAACGGCCAGAAGATGTCCAAGTCTTTGGGTAATTTCATAACCGTAAAAGATTTCCTGGATAAATATAAAAATGCTGATTTATTAAAGCTATTGTTTTTATCTACGCACTATTCACACCCGGTTGATTATACTGATGAGAAAATTCAGGATGCGTCGCAGGCTTTAGACAGGATTTCGATCTTATGGGGTAAAATCGGCAGGCCTATTGAGAAAAAGTTTATTGGTAGAATTCCTGATGAGCTGCAAACCGTAAAAGATAAGTTTATTAGTGCAATGGATGATGATTTTAATACTCCTCAAGGTTTGGCTGTTATTTTTGAATTAGTAAGTATTACGAATAAGAACCTGGATAATCAGGAATTTGTATTGGCATCTAGAAATATATTATCAGAATTAACAAGCTTATTTGGTTTAGGCATAAGTTGTAGTGTAAAAGTAGATGCGCTTTCTCTCCGGTTAGGTTTACCCAATGTGGAAGTATTAATTAAAGAAAGAGAAGAGGCGAGAAAGAACAAAGATTTTAAAAAATCAGACCAACTTAGAAAAGAAATTGAAGCTTTAGGTTTTATTTTAGAAGATACCAAAGGCGGTCCGACTTGTCGGAGAAAGTCATAGCGGGTGACTGCCAAGACGAAGCCCTTGCCCGCGCGCAGTAAAACGAGCACGGGCGAGGTGGATTGGCAGGCAGGACCCGCGTAGGTAGAATTTGCGAGAAATAAAATAAGGCAGACGCGTAGGCAGGCAGGACCCGCGTAAGAAGTTAACCGCGTAAGGTATTCATATGAAAGGTAAATTTATTACATTTGAAGGTTCGGAAGGTTGCGGCAAAAGCACGCAGTCAGGGATGCTTTTTCGTTATCTTTTGGCCAAGAAATTAAAAGTAATTTATCTGCGCGAACCCGGTGGGGTAAAGATAAGCGAAAAGATAAGGCAGCTCCTGCTTGATCCTAAAAATAAAATATCCCCTCAAGCAGAAACTTTGCTTTATATGGCTTCCCGGGCTTGTGTGGTCGAGGAGATTATTAAACCTGCTTTAAGACAAGGCAAAACAGTTGTTTGCGACCGGTTCCTGGACTCAACCATTGCTTACCAGGGGTTTGGGTTAGGCATAGATATTAAATTAATTAAGTTAATGGGAAATTTTGCTACGCAAGGCATAAGCCCGGATTTAACTATTTTTTTAGATCTACCGGTAAAAAAAGGATTAAAACATCGGGATAAATGTAAAGACCGCATTGAACAGCGCTCAATTAAGTACCATGAAAAAGTAAGAAAAGGTTACCTAAAACTTGCTTATGCGTTGCCAGAAAGAATTAAGATAGTCAGGGTAAGAGAAGATAAATTTAAGACACAAGATAATATAAGGGAAATCGTAGATGCGTTTTAGTGATTGTTTGGGGCATGATTTAGCGATAAGCATAATTAACGGTTATATAGAAAAGAACCGTTTTTCAGGTGGGTATATTTTCAGTGGGCCGGAAGGAATCGGCAAAAAGATGGTTGCTAAGATTATCGCGCAAAAATTAAATTGTACTGCTGACTCAGATAAGCCGTGTGGAAGTTGTAGTTCTTGTCTTAGAATTCAGAAAATGCAGCATCCGGATGTGCATATTATTGAAAATGATGAATCCCAGATTAAAATTGAAGATATTCGTAATATCCAACGTGAGGCTAGCTTTCGGCCATATGAAGGCGTAATGAAATTTTTTATTATTGATAATGCGCATAAGATTAATTCTGAAGCAGCAAATGCCCTTTTAAAGATACTGGAAGAACCTCCTAAAGATAGCGTGATTATTTTGTTAACGCATAAGGTGCAAACTATTTTTCCGACTGTTCTTTCTCGTTGCAAACAAATTAGATTTGCTCCACTTCCGCGCGCCAGCTTAGAGTCTATTCTGGTTAAAGATTACTTCCTGAGCCGCGATACAGCGCATTTTCTTAGTTATTATTGTGAGGGTAGATTGGGTTTTGCTCTAAAATTAAAGGATTCAAAAATAGTCCAAGAGAAAAATGGAATATTCAATTCTTTCATGCTTTCAGAAAAACCGCTTGATGGTAATTATTTTTCCCAGAGTAAGGATCAACTGCGCGTTTGTTTAAATATTCTTGCTTCCTGGATCAGAGATGTGTATTTACTTAAAGCTGGAATAAAGGCGTCAGAAATAATTCATACAGATCGGCATAGCGATTTGTTAGCTCTTGCGCACAGATTTTCTTTTAAACAGCTAGATAACATTATTTTGCAAGTTTCAGATAGCTCAATGTATTTAGATAACAATATTAACACCAAATTACTTCTACATAACTTAGGAGCTCAACTATGGATGGCTTAATTCGGGTGCAGTTACGAGATTCTGGCCAATCGCAATTTTACCAGGCGGGAAATTTAGTTTTAAAAGAGGGCGATTATGTGATTGTTGAGCATGATCGTGGTTTAGATTGCGGGCAGGTTGTAACAGGTGCGCATAGCCATTGTTGTGCTGTAGCTATTTCTAAAGAACCGCCAAAGAAAATAATCCGTTTGGCCAAAGATAGCGACCTAAAACAGGTTGAGGATAATCGCGTTAAGGCTAAAGAGGCGTTTAATTCTTGTCTTAAGAAAATTATAGAGCATAAGCTGGATATGAAACTAGTGAAGGCAGAGTACTCTTTTGACCGCTCAAAAATTTTATTTTATTTTACCTCGGATGGGCGAGTAGATTTTCGTAACCTTGTAAAAGATTTGGCTAAGATATTTAAGGCGCGTATTGAATTAAGGCAGATTGGGGTGAGGGACGAGGCCAGGCTTTTTGGGGGGTATGGCTCGTGTGGCCGTGAGCTTTGTTGTAAGAAATTTTTGAAAGATTTTGAGCCGGTAACCATTAAGATGGCCAAAGAAGAAGGCCTGCCGCTGAACCCTCCCAAGATATCCGGTTTATGTGGCAGGCTGATGTGTTGTCTTTCTTATGAATATGAAACTTATAAAATACTTTCTAAAGGCCTTCCGCGTGAAGGTGAACATGTGCATACCCCTAGCGGTAAAGGAAAGGTTTTTAGTGTTAATGTGTTTAAGCGCTTAGTTAGTGTGCAGCTTGAAGAAGGTGGGTTTATTCAGGTAAGTTATAATGAAAAAGAGCATGGCAAATAAGTTTTATATCACCACTCCTATTTATTATGTTAATGCCTCTCCGCATATAGGCCACTCCTATACTAATATTGCTGCGGATACTCTGGCGCGCTATAACCGTAAGATGCTAGGGGAAAATAATGTTTGGTTTCTTACTGGCACAGATGAGCATGGGCAGAAGATTGCCAAGGCCGCGGGTGAAGCAAAGTTATCTAATCATGAGTTTGTTGACAAAGTGGTGGTGCAATTTAAAGAGCTTTGGGGAAAATTAGAGATTTCAAATGATGATTTTATCCGTACAACCGAAAATAGGCATATTAAAACTGTGCAGAAAGCATTACAAATAGTTTATGATAAAGGCGATATTTACGAGGGTAAATACGAAGGTTGGTATTGCACCCCCTGTGAAACATTCTGGCCGCAAACACAGATTACGGATAAGCTTTGTTCGGATTGTAAGCGCCAATTAGAAAAAATCAGCGAGACTAATTTCTTTTTCAGGCTTTCAAAATACCAGGATTGGCTTATAAATTATATTAAAGATACGAATATCGCAGGAAGGATTAATTATATACAGCCTGCAACGCGAAGAAATGAAGTTTTAGGTTTTTTAGAAAATAATAAACTTGAAGATCTTTGCATCTCCCGGCCAAAAGAGCGGCTTAACTGGGGAATTGATTTACCATTTAGTTCCAAGCATGTTACCTATGTTTGGTTCGATGCTTTGATTAATTATATAAGCGCGGTAGGTGAGTTTAATGCGCAGAATATTTATTGTTCCAAATGGTGGGATAAGGATGTTATGGTGGCGCATTTAGTGGGCAAAGATATTTTAAGGCATCATGCAATTTATTGGCCGATTATGTTAGAGGCCCTGGGAATAAGGCAGCCGGATACTATATTTGCGCATGGTTGGTGGATGATTAATGAGGATAAGATGTCTAAGTCGCGCGGTAATGTGGTTAATCCAGTGGAGATGGCGGATAAATTTGGCATAGATGTTTATCGGTATTTTCTTCTGCGCGATGTACCGTTTGGCCTCGATGGTAATTTTTCGGAAGATGCAATAATTAAAAGATTTAACGGCGACTTAGCCAATGATTTAGGCAATCTTGTTTATCGCACTTTGACTATGGTTGAAAAATATTACTCTGGGGTTATTCCTGAATTAGATATTTATCAAGTTAAATTTGACGCAAGTGGGGAGTTGTTAAAGCAAAGGCTTAAAGATTTGCAGAAGGCAGTATATGAAGAAATAGGAATAAATAATGATTTTAGCCTTGCCCTGGAGAAGATTTGGGAGGTCATAGGCATAGCTAATAAATATGTTGAAGAAACTAAACCTTGGAATCTGATAAAGGATGGCAAAGCCGAAGAACTTAAGGCGTTTATGCGTTTATTAGTTGATGCGATTAGAAAGATTAGCGATGAAATTGCTCCATTTATGCCTAAAACAGCAGAGTCTATTTCCCAGCAGCTCGGGCAAAAAGAGATTATAAAAGGCAACCCATTATTTCCTCGTATTGAAACCAAAAAGAAATAACCTTTTATGCGCTTGTTAATTGATACTCATTGTCATCTTGATTTTCCGCAATTTGATCAGGACCGTGATTTAGTTATTCAAGCAGCCTGTGAAGCAGGCGTAGGATACTTTGTAAATATTGGCGCGACCCTGGATTCTTCAGCGTCAGCTTGTAATCTTGCTAAACAATATCCGGAGATTTTTGCAAGCGTTGGAGTGCATCCGCATGATGCAGATAGTTTTGATTGTCAAGCAGAAGATAAATTAAAAGAGCTGGCTTTAAATATTAAGGTAGTAGCCATAGGTGAAACAGGTTTGGATTATTATCGTAATTTGTCTAGCGAAAAAAATCAGGAGCAGGCATTTAATAAGCAGATTGAATTAGCTAAAGCTCTAAACTTGCCATTGGTGGTGCATTGCCGTAAGTCAGAAAAGCAGGTTATGCAGATTTTAAAAGCTGCTATGCCTCTTCGGGCAGTGGTGCATTGTTTTTCTGGCGATAATAATTTTCTTAATGATTGCTTAAAACTTGGTTTCTTCGTCTCATTTACTTGCAATATTACTTATAAAAAAGCTCAGGATTTGAGGGAATTGGTGAAATTAACTCCGTTAGATAGGCTGATGCTTGAGACTGATGCGCCGTATCTGTCTGCGGAAGGATTCCGGGGTAAGCGTAATACGCCAGAACATATAAAATTGTTAGCTGAACAAGTAGCCCTGATTAAAGGGGTTAGTTTTGAAGAGATTGCGGATAAAACAACGCAGAATGCTAAGGAATTTTTTAAATTAGAATGAACGCTCAAGTTTCGGTAGTTAAATGTGATAGTTATGAGCCGGTTTTGGTTAGCCAGGCGGTAAAAGAGACGATTAATCTTTTAGGCGGTATAACCCGTTTTGTAAAACCAGGATCGCGCGTGTTGGTTAAACCGAACCTTTTAATGTCTAAGGAACCAGTTTATGGCATTACTACGCATCCTGAGGTGGTTAGGGCAGTAATTCATATTTTAAAGGAGATTAATTGTAAAATTATTGTTGGAGACGGCCCTAGCGTATGGGGTAAATATATAGAAAATGTGGATGAGGTTTATAATATCACGGGAATAAAAAAAGTTTGTCAGGATGAACACGTTGAGCTAGTTAACTTTGGTAAACGCAGGATGCGCAATAAATTCCCGCTTACAACCGCTCTTGATGAGTGTGATTATTTGATAAATCTGCCTAAGTTTAAAACACACGAGCTTACCTTAATTACAGGGGCGATTAAAAATCTTTTTGGCTTGGTTTCCGGTACCTATAAAACTGAGTTACATAAGAATTATTTTGAGCCTTTTGAATTTGCTAAAATGCTCGTGGATATATATCAGGAGGTAAGGCCTGCTTTAACAATTATTGATGGGATATTAGCTATGGAAGGCGACGGCCCGGCAACTAATGGTAAAACACGTCAATTGAATCTTTTATTAGGGTCAAGCGATTGTGTAGCGATAGATACGGTTATGGCTAAAATAATGGGCATTAATAAGTATGAGGTTTTGACTTCAAAAGAAGCAGCTTTACGGGGATTAGGGGAGAATAAAATTGAGAGGATCAAAATAGAGGGTGAGGATATTGATAAGCTGAATATCCGGCCGTTTATCTTGCCGCAGGCATCAAAAATAGGCAATTTGCCGAATGCCTTAAAAGTAATGCTTAAGTCGTTAATCAAGTATTACCCTTATTCTCTGCGTCTGAAATGCACGCGTTGCGGGCATTGCGTGAAGGTTTGCCCGAAGAGTTGTATTATGTTTAAGAAGAAGGGCATAGTTTTTAATTATAAACAATGCATTGCTTGCTTTTGTTGCCAGGAAGCTTGTCCTGCAGCAGCAATAGCAGTAAAGAAAAGCTTTTTAGCTAAATTAATAGGGTTATAATTCATATGAATATCCGTACAATAGATTGGAAAAATAATAAGGTAAGGCTGATTGATCAGACTAAATTGCCGGAAAAGTTAGTGTATCTTAATATTGATAATCTCAAGGATCTCTGGCAAGCAATAAAGATAATGCAGGTGCGTGGGGCTCCGGCCTTAGGCGCAGCTAGCGCTTTAGGAGTTTATTTAGGGGTGAGAGATTATAAAGGTAACACTTGGTTGGGTTTTCAGCGTAGATTAAAGAATGCTGCTCAGTATATTGCTAGCTCCCGGCCAACGGCGAGAAACTTATTCTTAGGTATTGAGAGGGTAATTGCTGTTGCCTTGAAAAATAGAGAATGCCCTATATCAAAAATTAAGCAAAGTATCCTCAAAGAAGCAAAGATGATTATGCAAGAGGATATGCTTTCTTGCCGTAAAATAGGTTACTATGGCGCTAAATTGTTGCAGAATAATTCTAACATATTAACAATTTGTAATGCCGGTATATTAGCTACTATTGACTATGGCACTGCTTTGGGAGTCCTTTATTGGGCTGTTTCTAAAGGGAAGAGAATAAAAGTTTATTCTTCTGAGACTCGTCCATTGTTGCAAGGGTCCAGGCTAACTGCTTGGGAATTAAACAAACAGGGTGTGGATGTCACTATGATTGCCGATAATACCGCGGCTAAACTTATGCAAGAGCAAAAGATTGATCTGGTGATTACCGGGGCAGATTGTATTGCTGCTAATGGAGACTCAGCTAATAAGATCGGAACATTGAACTTAGCGATTTTATGTAAGTATCATAAAATACCTTTCTATGTCGCAGTTCCCAGGAGCACATTTGATTTTAAGATAAAAAGCGGAAAAGATATTTTGATTGAGATGCGTGATCCAAGCGAAGTTACTAAGATTATGTTTAAGAGGCTTGTCGCGCCCCAAGGCGTAAAAGTATTAAATCCTGCTTTTGATATTACTAACCATGAATTAATCACCGCGATTATTACAGATCAAGGCATAATCCGGCCACCTTACAAAAAGAATATTATGAAAATTTTAAAGGTAATTTGATGCGTCTAAAAGATATTGGTGAATTTGGCTTGATTAAAAGATTTAGGCGTAAGATTAAAACTGATTCTTCTGTAATTATTGGCAGCGGCGATGATTGCGCAGTACTAAAGTGGGATAAATCCAATTATCAGTTGTTTACTTGCGATATGATTATCCAGGGAGTTGATTTCAGGAAAACTGATAATTTGGAATTAGTTGGTAGGAAGGCTTTGGCTATATCAATTAGCGATATTGCTGCCTGTGCGGGTGTGCCTAAATACGCGGTAGTTGCATTAGGAATACCCGAGTATATGCCGGTTAAAGAAATTGATTGCCTGACCAAAGGTTTATTTAGTTTATCCAAAAAATACCGGATTAATATTGTTGGAGGGGATATAAGCAGGTCAGCTAAATTACTCATTGATGTAAGCATGCTAGGGGTTGTGGAGAAGAAAAATCTTTGCTTACGAAGCGGCGCAAAAGTTGGTGATATTATTATGGTTACAGGCGCGTTTGGGGGTTTAATTTCGCAAGGTAAACACTTAAAATTTACCCCGCGCTTAAAAGAAGCGCGTTATCTAGTAAATCATTTCAAAATTAACTCTATGATTGATGTTTCTGACGGCCTGACCCAGGATTTAGGGCATATCTTAGAGCAAAGTTCAGTGGGCGCGGTATTATATGAAAAACTGATCCCCTTAAGCAAAGGCGCGGGTACAGTTAATGATGCACTTTGTTCGGGGGAAGAATTCGAGTTACTTTTTACTGTTTCACGAGATCAGGCCAATAAAATTATAAAAAATAAAAGATACCATTTTAGTATTATCGGAGAAATTATGCCTAAGGCATTCGGCCTAAGGCTGATTAACCGCAAGTTTGAATATGTGCCAGTGAAGACAAAAGGATTCAGGCATTTCTAAATGAAAATATTATCCAGGTCAGTTGTTCAAACTTTAAGCATTGGCAGGCGTATTGCGTTAAAACTCTTAGGTGGGGAAGTTATTCTTTTATCCGGGGCTCTTGGCGCAGGCAAGACAGTTTTAGCTAAAGGCATTGCCAAAGGATTGGGCATTAATCCGCTTAAGGTAATCAGCCCAACTTTTGTTTTACTGCGTATACATAAAGGAAAGTATTTTTTACAACATTTTGATCTTTACCGCCTTAAAACTCCTCAAGATATTTTAAGCTTGGGCTTTGATGAATATCTTTATTCTGATGCAATAACGCTTATTGAATGGCCCCAGCGGTTGAAATTCCTCTTGCCAAAGGAATTTTTAAAGATTAAGCTATTGCCTAAGGGTGAGCAACAGAGGAGCCTCCAATTTGTTGCTAAAGGTAAACGGTATAAACAACTATTAGGGAAAATTAGTGAAGATATTAGGAATTGATACTACCACTAAATTTATTTGCCTTGGGCTATATGTAGATGGCTCCTTTTACGAATACAATCTCGGAGTAGGCAGGAGTATGTCTAAATTGTTGGCTCCTACTATTCAAAGGGTTCTAACTGTTTTGGGTTTAAAAATAGCAGATATTGATTATTTTGCTTGCGGCTTAGGCCCGGGATCATTTACTGGGATGCGTATAGGTTTAGCTACCGTGAAAGGATTAAGCGTAGTAAGAGATAAGCCTGTAATCGGAGTATCTTCGCTGGATATTTTGGCAAAAAATGTTTTGGCTGAAGATTCTTTGATTGTTTCAAGCTTAGACGCCGGGAGAGGCCTGATTTATTGCAGCTCTTATAACATTGAACATGGAATTTTAAAACGCAAAAGTAAATATGCGCTGCTAACTTTAGATGAGTTTATTAGTAAATTTAACCACAAGCCGATAATCTTAGGGTCCGCTGTTTCTTTATACAGGGAGAAGTTGCTAAGTAGTATAAAAGGCGCAAGGGTTTTGGATAAGGATCATTGGCGGCTTCAAGCGCACAATCTTATTGATCTAGCCCTTACTAAGATTAAAGCCAGGCAATTTAGCAGCGCCTTAACTATCAAACCCATTTATTTATATCCTAAAGAATGCCAGATAAAAATAAGATAGGTTACCGGCCCACCTGGGTAGAGGTAAACCTTAAGAATTTAGAGCATAATTTTAAAATCATCAAGAGGCGGTTGCGTCCTGAGACAAAAATCCTGGTTACTGTTAAAGCTGATGCCTATGGACATGGCCTTATCCCTGTTAGCAAAAGGTTAGTTGCTAATGGGGTTAATTTCCTTGGAGTAGCTTCTATTGATGAAGGAATAAAATTAAGAGCCGCAGGCATAAAGATTCCTGTTCTGATTCTGGGTTTAATTCTAAAGAAAGATATCATTCCGCTTTTTACTTACAATCTTACCCCTACTGTTTGTGATTTCGAGTTTGCTTTTGCGCTAAATCATAAAGCTGCTAAATTAAATAAGCCAATAAGTTTACATATTAAAGTGGATACTGGTATGGGCAGGATCGGGGTCTTATATGATGGTGCTTTTAATCTAACTGAGAAGATTCATAACCTCAAATTTATTAAAATCGATGGTATTTTCACGCATTTTCCTTTAGCGGATACAAATCGTAAATTCACTATTTCACAAATTAAATTGTTTAATAAGTTAGTTATTGATTTGTTGAAGCGCGGGATAGACATTCCGTTAATACACGCTGCTAATAGCATAGGGTTAATTGATTACAAAGATAGCCATTTTACTCTTGTCAGGCCGGGTTTAGTGATTTATGGTTTACATCCTAAACAGGGATTAAAGATAAATTTAAAACCCGTATTAAGTTTAAAAACTCGTGTAATTTTCATTAAACAAGTTCCTGCAGGATATGGCGTGAGTTACGGCCATGCTTATATAACTAAGCGCCGGACGCGCATTGCTACATTGCCTATTGGATATGGCGATGGCTATCCGCGGAATCTTTCTAATTTAGCTCAGGTTTTAATTGGCAAAAATAAAATGCACATAAGTGGCAGGATTTGTATGGATCAAATTATGGTTGATGTAGGTAGGCTAAAGCTTAAAATCGGCGATGAAGTTGTTTTAATCGGAAAGCAAGGAGCGCAGGAGATTACTGTTGAAGAGTTAGCGCGCTTATCTAAAACTATCCCCTATGAGATTGTTTGCGGTTTAAGCAATCGCATTTCCCGTATTTACATTTCCTAAAAATAGGGACAGCGACTATTTTTTCTTGACTAGTAGGTGAGGTTTAAACCTCACCTACAATGTTAATAAATAGTCGCTGTCCCTATTTTAGGGTAATTTCTGGATAAGATAGAGGCTGCTTAATAGGGCGATGATGTGGCTTAAAGAGGCAGCAAGGGAAGGCATGAGTAATCCAGATTTGCCTATTGCCAGGCAAACCGCATCCAAAACATAATAGAGGAACCCTACAATAATGGAAACTCCGATAGCAGACATCCCTGTGGCACGTTTACGCATCATCAAGGAAAAAGGAATTCCTAGAAGTATAATTATAATGCTGGTAAACGGCATGGTAAAACGTTGATAGAGGTCTACTTTTAAATTACGAATTACAGTAGTTGCTCCGCTTTTGGAAAGCCTCCAGATATAATCCTGCAGTTCTTTTATATTCATTAGTTCAGGTTTTTGCCGTAGGCTGGCAAAATCACGCGGAGTTTCCGTTATGCTCATGATCTCCTCATCTGAATATGTCGGTTCTTCTAAAACTTGTGCGTTACTGTCAAATCTGTATGTAATACATTGAGAAAATCTCCACAAACCATCAAGGTATACGCCTTTTGAAGCAACAATTTTTTTAGTTAGATTTTGATTCGTATCATGTTCGAGGATTGTGATACCCTCCATAGTTCCTGCTGCTAAAGAGAATTTACTAATAAAAAATAGCCTATTTCTTAAGCCGTACATGGCAAGATTAGTGATCACTTCAGTGGCTTTGTTTCTTTTTGTCCCGGATTCCATCTGAGTTTTAATAATTTGATTTTCAGTTGAGGCCAGAGGGACAAGTTTGTCGCTTACCAAAAATACGAGTAAACTTATTAGAAAACCAAAGATTAATACGTTACGCGCAATCTCAAATATACTCAAGCCGCTTGAGCGCATAGCAATAATTTCATTATTATGGTTAAGTTTGCCAAATGTATAAACTGTGCTTAGCAGGCAAGCAAAAGGAGAAACGCGTACGAACATCTCAGGTAAGTATGAAAGATAGTAGCGGATAAGCAGCATAATTGTAAAATGGTGTTTTAATATGTCTTCTAAATTAGAAAGTAGGTCAATGATGATATATAGAAAAAGGAAAACGAAAATACAGGATATGAATATATGGATAACTGATTTTAAGATATAGCGGTCTAGGATGCGCATAGTTTAAAGGTTAGAAAGGCGCCGATTAAGCCAAATATAATATTAGGAAGCCATAAGGCTAACGCGGGAGGTAATTGTCCGCCAATTGCCAGTGCCTCGCAGCCGATAAACAGGGGATAATAGCAGACAATGATTAATACTGCAATACCGATATTAATGGTTTTTTCACGCCTGCGCGTGATGATGCCTAATGATGAACCAAGTAGCATGAATATGAAGCAAGAAAAGGCGAGGGCCAATTTTTCATGTATTTCTGTAAATAAGGGGGTAGGGTCAATTCCTTCTCTTTTAAGCTTTTTTGCCTCTTGTTTTAACTCATGGATAGTCATCTCTTTATATTTTTTATCTACTACCCTTTCTTGTATATTCGCCAAGTCGAGATTCATAAAGTAAGTGCGAAAATTGAGTTTGTAGAAGTTGGTAGGGTTTTCGGGGTCTGGCTCATCACTGGTGCCGTCAATAAGTTTTAATTTAATAATATTTTTCTCCGGGATGACAACAAATTCCCCGGCTTTAGCCACAATTGTGCGCGTAGGTTTATCTTCGCCTTGAGGTTCGTATATGCGTATATTATTTAGCCGGTTTTTCTTTTGGTCAATATGGTAGATGAAAAGAATATATTTTTGAAAAGAGTTGATAAATACGCCTTCTTCAAAAGCCGCTGTGGGGTTTTTAAATCCCATTTCTTTGAGAGCTTTGCGATACGCAAAATGTGAATAGGAGCCAGCCTGGTCATTAAAAAGCGCTAAACCAAAACTCAAAATTAGGCCGATGATTAACAAGGGAAGAATTAATCTAAATAAACTTATGCCGCTTGCCCGTATTGCAATTATCTCATTGTCTCCGGAGAGCCTGCCTAAAGCAAGCAGAACTGCCACAAGTATTGATATAGGTAAAGTATAGGTAATAATATAGGGAGTCAGGTAGATAAAAATCTGCAGTACGCTTAGGATATCCACCCCTTTGTTAATCACTAAATCCGCGATGCGTTTTAAGTTGCCGATTAATACCATGACAAAACTTAAAACTCCGAGGGTTAATAGCAGGGGCCCGAAAAACTCTTTTAAAATATAATTGCGCAGGATTTTCATATTAATTTGCCAGCGTCATTGCAAAAACTGTTTTTGCCCCGGATTCTTTTAAGATTTTGGCTGCTTCGTTAAGGGTAGAGCCGGTGGTTAAGACATCGTCTATTAATAATAAGTTTCTGTTTTTAATTAGCTGCGGGTTAGTTACAGAAAAACTGTTTGTTACATTGCGTTTACGTTCTTCAAGGCTTAATTCAGTTTGTGACTTAGTTGCTTTAGTGCGTGTTAGTGCCTCAAGAAGCAGTTTTTTATTAAATTCTTTTGCTATTCTTTCACTTAAAATTTGCGCTTGATTAAATTCTCTTTCTCTTAATCGAGCATTATGTAACGGCACAGGGATGATAAAGTCCATATTCTCAATAGGCAAATTATATTTATAAATAAAATTATTCATAATCTGCCCTAGATTTTTGCCTAGATAATCGCGGCCAGAATACTTAAATTCATGGATCACCTTCTTTATTGTCCCGTTGTATTTACAGGGGCTAAAAGCGCGATCAAAGTTAAATTTTACGTTTAGGCACCCGGAACAGGTAGGGCCATTTCGGCTATTTTCATCCAGTGTTCTTCCGCAATAAGCACAGAAAGGAGGCAGGTTCATCTCAATTCCATTTTGGCATGCTTCACAGATAAAATGTTCTTTTACGTTTAAATCTATTTTGTTTTTGCAAGCCAGGCAGTAGTTTGGGTAAATTAAATCCTTTAAACTTCTAAACAAACTGCGTAACATAAAGATATGATAACAATGAAATTTAGGTTTGTCAAAGTAATTGACACAAGGTGCGAAAAATAGTAAAATATTCTCTATGGAAAGAGCGAATCGAGCAGAATTAAAGCAAAAGTTGTTTGGCCTTTTGAATACTGAGGCTTTAAAAAGAGGCAAGTTTTTACTTTCTTCCGGCAAGGAAAGTAACTATTATCTTGATGGCCGTGTAATTACTTTGACTCCGCAAGGCGCATATCTGGTGGGTAGCATTATTTTGGATATGGTGAGTGACCGCGATTTAGATGCGGTGGGAGGGCCAACCTTAGGAGCGGACCCTATTTGCGGAGCAGTCGCGGCGTTAAGCTATATTAATAATAAACCGCTTAAAACTTTTATTGTACGCTCGCAGGCTAAAGATCACGGGGCATTGCGTCAGATTGAAGGGCCAGCTCTTAAAAAAGGTGATCAGGTGATCCTTCTAGATGATGTAGCGACTACCGGTAAAGCGCTTATTGAAGCTAAACAAGCTTTAGATAAAATAGGTGTAATTGCTAGGCATGCAATTGTAATTGTTGATCGTCAGGAGGGCGCTACAGATAATTTAGCTAAGGTAGGCCTGGAATTAGAATCAATTTTTAAGATTGTGGAATTTGGCCTCTAGATGCAGAAGAAAAAGATCATAGTAGTTGGAGGCGGGCCATCGGCAATGATGGCGGCAATTCGGGCTGCATCGAGCGGCCAGGAAGTAATCCTCCTTGAAAGAAAGAATTCCCTCGGTAATAAACTTCTCCTTAGCGGCAAAGGCCGCTGCAATCTTACCAACGCAGAAGAGTTAGAGCAATTTCTGGAACGTTTTTCAAAAAACGGCGATTTCTTAAGGGATGCTTTTAAAAAATTCTTTAATCAAGAATTGATGCGTTTTTTCCAAGAGCGTGGATTAAAACTTAAAATTGAGCGGCAGATGCGTGTTTTTCCGGTTACTGACCGGTCTGTCAGTATTCTTAATGTGTTAAAAAAAGAACTGGATAAAGCCGGGGTGCAGGTTGTTTGTCAAAGCAAAGTAGTGGATTTAATTTTTGAAAATAGATTAATTAAAGGCGTGCGTTTAGAGAATGGGCAGGATATTTTGGGAGAGCGTATAATTTTAGCTACCGGAGGAGCAAGCTATAGTTTTACCGGCTCAGATGCTTTAGGCATTAACCTGGCAAGAAAACTTGGGCATAAAATAGAACCTTTACGCGCCGGGTTGATTCCGTTTATAGTAAAGCAGGATTTTATTAAAAAGTTAGAGGGCTTAACTTTGCATAATATTAAACTTAAGTTCTCGGATGATTTAACTGATATTATAACTGATATTGGGGAGTTGCTTTTTACGGCTTTTGGAATATCCGGGCCATTAGTAATTACGGCAAGTAGCAAGGTCGTGGATTTACTTTTTAAAAGTAAAAAAGTGTATGTGGAAATAGATTTAAAGCCGGGTTTATCTGTTGAGCTTTTAGATAATCGTTTGCTTAGGGAATTCAAAGTTAACGCAAAAAAGAATCTTAAGAATATGCTTAAAAATTTAATGCCGTTACGTTTAATTCCGGTTTTTTTACAAGTAGTTGGCATTGATCCGTTTAAAAAATGTAGCCAGATTACCCAGAAAGATAGGGAGGGAATTATCCGTTTTCTGAAAAATTTTCATTTAGATATTTCTGGGGCCAGGCCCATAGAAGAGGGTATGGTTACCCGAGGCGGAGTAAGTTTAAAGGATATAAATCCGCGGACTATGGAATCACGTGTGGTTAAAGGGCTGTATTTTTGCGGAGAGATGATTGATATCGACGCGGATACCGGCGGGTTTAACCTTCAGGCAGCTTTTTCGACGGGTTATTTGGCAGGTGAGAGCGCAGCATTAAGTTGATGAAGAGAATATATTTAGCCTCGAAATCAAAGGCCAGAAAGAAACTATTAGAGAAATTCGGCCTGAAGTTTAAAATCCTACCTTCTAATATTAAAGAGCAGGTTAGCCGCGGAAAATTATCATACTCCCAACTTGTCCAGAAGAACGCCCGGAATAAAGCTACAGATGTGGCAGCCAGAGTACCTGAAGGCATCATTATTGCCGCGGATACTATTTGCGTGCAGGATGGAAAAATATTCGGTAAACCCAAAAATATGCAAGATGCCCGGCGTATGCTTAAAAGATTATCCAGTAAACCGCAGTCACTTTATACCGGCCTGGCAGTAATAGAAAAAGGCAAGGGTAAAGATAAGCTCATAGTTGATTATGAAAAAAGTAAAGTTTATATGGATAAATTAAGCGATGCGCAGGTCAATAACTATTTTAATCAGGTTTCTCCAATAGATAAAGCCGGAAGTTTTGATATCCAGGGTAAAGGCGCGTTTTTTATTAAAAAAATAGATGGGTGTTTTTATAATGTCGTAGGCCTGCCTCTTGGGAAGCTTTACCAAATCTTTAAAAAACTTAGGTTGTTTTCTTTAATTTTTATATTTTTTATTATAAGCGGTTGTTCCACGGAGTACAATCTGGTAACCAAGCAAGAAGAAAAATATTATTACAGCACGGATAAAGAAGTGCAGATGGGCCAGTCTGTTAACCGCCAGGTGCAAAAGGAGTATAAATTTTCCAGTGATCCTTTACAGCTTAAGCGCGTGGAGGATATAGGTAAAAAAATCGCTGCGGTTAGTGACAGAAAAGAAATTGATTATCATTTTCAGGTTTTAGATGATGACCAGATTAATGCTGTTTCTTTGCCGGGAGGTTATGTTTACGTAAATAGCGGATTATTAGATAAAGCTACCACCGATGATGAATTGGCTTGTATTTTGGGGCATGAGGTGGGGCATATTGTTGCACGGCACAGTATAAAAAAATTACAAGCTATGCAAGGTTATTCTGTTTTGAGGCTGTTAGTGGCAGTAGCACCGGGAACAGGAGAAGTAGGTAATGCTGCAGATATTGCTTTTACCCAGTTTCTCCTTGGTTACAGCCGCGAGGATGAGTTGCTTGCGGATCAATTAGGCGCGCGTTACGCTTTACTTGCCGGGTATGACGGGCATGGCATGATTAGTTTTTTAATAAAACTTCAGGATATAAATCGCCGTAGCCCCTTAACAGAAAAGAATTATTTTAAGACTCACCCTTATGCCCCGGATAGAATTAGGGTAGTCAAGCAGGAACTAAATGAAGAAATTGATTTCAGCGATTACATCAATATTGAACAAAAACCCCATGAATAGAATAATGAATAAAATTAAAGAATTTATCCGCGCCTGCGAAGAGAGCCGCGTAAGTTTTGGTTTGTGGATAGCTACAGCCTTGTTTATAATCCTTATCCGTGACAGCATTGAAAGCCTGGTAAGCACGCGATCTTTGCCGCCGATAAATGCCTTTCATTTCCTGCATGTCCCCGTATTTTTTCTAACGGTGCTTGTGTCAATAATTATCCTGTTGCGCTTGTTCACAAAAGAAGATATTTTAAAAGTTTCAAAAATATGCCTTTTCTTCTTTGCAGTGATAATCTTTCCGGTTGTTTTGGATTTAATAGTTTTTTTAATAACTAAAACGAATGTATCTTACGGGTATATCGACCAGAATGTATTAAAAGCAGTTACTAATTTCTTTAATCCAATTCATAAGATCCCGGATGTTCCTTACAGCCTGCGTATAGAAATATTATTGATTTGTACTTTTTCTTTTCTCTATATATACATTAAGACCAATAAGATATTCCTTTCTATCCTGGGAGGATTTTTAGTTTTTTGTTCCTGCGCTCTTTACGGAGCCTTGCCTGGATTATTGATAAACGGGTTTATAGAGGTTGTCGGTTTCCTGTTTCGCGTTTTTCACCCGTTTTTCTCCGGAAAAGAAATCAGGGGCGTGGTGGATGAAAATGTTATAGTTATAGCTGAACTAATTTTGGCTTCTTTTACTGCCGGATTGTGGTTCTGGCTTTATGACGCAAAAAAATTCAAGGTTGTTTTGAAAGATTTCAGGTTTAACCGCTACTTTTGTTGTTTCATACTGTTATCAATAGGAGTTGTGTTGTATTTATACACTGCTAAAGGATTAGATGCTTTTATTGGGCTTAGAATTTTAGCTGTTGTTTTAGCTCTGTTCTTCGCCGTGCGTTTCTCGGCGGTGGTAAATGACCTATTTGATATAGATTGCGATAATGTTTCTAACAGGGCAAGGCCGTTAGTAACCGGAATTATCAGCAAAGACGAATACCTAAAGGTGGGCTTAGTTTATTTTATTTTTTCTTTGCTCTTTAGCATCTGGGTAAGCGAGAGTTGCTTTGTGCTTAATCTGCTTTTTATGGGGGTTTATTTCTTGTATTCCGTTCCGCCTTTTCGGCTTAAACGATTTTTTATTCTCTCTTCCTTAGTAACCGGTATACAGGCTTTGCTGATTTTATTAATGGGGCAGCTATCTTTGGTTTTAAATGAGGCGACTATATTATTGTATCCGCCTTTATTCTGGCTGGTGTTTTTGATTTTTTTCTTAGGCTCAAATATAAAAGATTTAAAAGACATAGAAGGCGATAGGCTTTGCGGAGTTTATTCCTTGCCTGTTATTTGCGGTGAAAAAAGGGCGAGAAAAATAATAGCTTTTTTTGTATTTTTAAGTTATCTTTTGTTTCCGGTGTTTCTTGTTGAGATTTATTGGGATATTAAATTAGCCCTGCTGTCTTTAATTTTTGCTTTCTTTAGCTATTTTTATATCCGTAAGCCGCATTCAAAAGAGAGGATAATATTCCTGTTTTACTTTCTTTACGTATTTATAGCAGCCTGTTTTCTAATTTTTCTTTAGATATGGTGCGGGAGGAGGGAGTTGAACCCTCAAGGGTTGCCCCACACGCTTCTGAGACGTGCGCGTCTGCCATTCCGCCACCCCCGCAAAATTAATCTTAAGTATATCTTAGCCTCTCTATCCTGTCAATTAGTTATCAATTACAGTAGGGGAGGTTGCTGTCTACCCTGACTGCCGTCAGGCAGGCGGCATGTAGGTAAACCTTCCCTACTGCGTTACCCGCCAAATACTCCATTTTTCTATTTAAATGAATTGCGGCTTGGTTTTTTTACTGATATAATATTTCTTCAAATTAACACCCCGCGCTTATAGCGCGCCCGGCGCAATAGGTATGCGCCGGCATGCGCTTGTGCGCTAATTGCGCGGGTGTGCCCTTGCGGGCTAACACCCGGCTTTATCGGATAAGCCGGTGTGCCCTTGCGGTCAAGGAGAAATGATGTTTTTAGAGCATTTTAAGATTACGGGTTTAGCTATTAGCCAGATATTTATTTTGGCTGCCTTAGGTTTCTTTTTGGTAAAGAAAACCCTGCTTTCTAGCGCAGGCTTGGATGCGTTAAGCCGTTTGGTTATCCAGGTTATTTTTCCGGCTTTAATTTTTACCCAAATGTTGCAGAATTTTAGTTTTAATCTTTATCCTAATTGGTGGATTTTTCCACTTATTAGCTTGGCAATTACTGCTCTTGGTTTAATCGTAGGTGTATTGCTGCTTAAATTCTTAAGATTAAAGACAGGCCGGTTGCAGTTTTTAAGTTTAGTGGGTTTCCAAAATTCCGGGTATCTGCCTTTGGCGCTTGTTGCGGGGATATTTTCAGCCCAGGAAGCTAACAACATATTTATTTTTATATTCTTGTTTCTTCTGGGTTTTGACCTAGTGGCTTGGTCAGTCGGCGTATATATGCTTACTTATGAAAAAAAAGCACAATTTAGATTAAAAAGTATTTTTAGCCCGCCGGTAGTCGTGAATTTGGCAACGCTTACGATTATAGCATTGGGTTTAAACAAATTTATACCGCTAAGTATATTAAAACCGGTACAAATGCTGGGTAATGCCACATTACCTTTAGCGATGCTGGTAGTTGGCGGGAATATCGCTTTAGTGCGCTTAAAAGATATTGATAAAAAAAATGTTTTCTTTTTTCTTTTAGGTAAGTTAATTATTCTTCCAGCATTAGGTATATGGGTGGTGCTTAAGCTTGGCTTACCGCAATTAATTGGCTTTTTGATTGTTATGCAGTTAGCTATGCCATCGGCAACTTCCCTATCAGTGATTGTCCGGCATTACAAAAGAGAAGACGCGTTGATTAGCCAGGGAATATTTTTTAGCCATATTATCAGCTTGTTTACCATACCGTTATTTTTAAGTTTATATTTGTCTTTGGTTGTGTTAAAATGAGCAAATCTATAATTACTAATCGTAAGGCATATAGGGACTATGAAGTCCTGGAATCTTTAGAGTGCGGTATTGAACTTAAAGGCTCTGAAGTAAAATCTTTACGCGAGAGTTTGATTAATTTAGATGATAGTTTTGCCCGCGTTGAGAAGGGAGAATTTTTCTTATATAATGCGCACATTAACCCTTATGCGCAGGCTAGTTATTTAAATGTTGATCCAGATAGGCCTCGGAAGCTTCTCTTGCATAAAAATCAAATTGAGCGCCTTGCCGGTAAGCTTGCTAGCAAAGGCCTTACTTTAATACCGCTAAAGTTTTATTTTAATGACCGGGGGTTTGTTAAGCTGGAGTTAGCGCTTTGTAAAGGTAAAAAACTTTACGATAAGCGGGATAGTATTAAGCGCAGAGAAACGGATCTGGAAATGCGCCGAGCAATCAAAAATAGAAGATAAGATTGAGATCCTTCGACCGCTTACGGCGGTCTCAGGACTAATTTTCGAGACAAGATATACAGAAAATTAGATTTGGGGGTGAAAGGGTTCGACTTAAGATATGTCGGATAAAAGCAGCATGCCGCGGAAGTAAGGTTAGCCGCGTTAACAACCCTTACACAATTTAAACGCAAACACGCAAGTGTCACGTTTAGGAACATTTGTCACGCCGAGTTTTGCGGCGAGGCCTATGTTCGTACCAGCCTTCGGACTTAATTAAGTCTGGAGCCTCTAACTGTCCTGCCTACGGGATAGATTAGGGCCTAAGTAGGATAGTCCCGGCGGTTAGCCTTCCAAGCCGGGGCGAAATCGAAAAGGCTGCTCTTTGCAAATCCTGCCATGTAGAAGTTGCAAGGTTAAGATAAATTACAAGGCTAAGCATGTAGTGGCTTTTATTTGATTACTTAAGGACGGCGGTCCAATTCCGCCCACCTCCACCAAAACTTATGAAGAAATATTTAAAAATATTTTTATTCGGCACATTTATAGCTTTCTTGCTTAGCGGTTGCGCCACTGTTCCTACTCAGGAGAATATAGCTACTTATTCCATTGGCGGCGTTGCTTATTATCCTTTAGCTAGCCTATGTGATTTATATGGAGTTGACATGCAGTTTGATACGTTTTTACGTACAGCTGTTTTAAGTAAAAATGCTTTGCATGTAAGCTTAAGAGTAGGCGATGCTTTAGTTTTGGTTAACGATAATATAAAGCAATTGAACTGGCCAATAGATATTTATCAAGGGGCTATTGTAGTCCCGCGGCAATTTAAAGAGCAAGTTTTTGATTTTTTATTTAAACCACCTGTTTTAACCTATCGTCGGCCTACTGGGGCTAAGATAAAATTACGAAAAGTTGTTATTGATGCTGGCCATGGCGGCAATGACCCCGGGGCTATAGGCAGGGGTGGGTTACGAGAAAAAGATGTTAATCTGGATGTGGCTAAGAGATTAAGCGTTCTTTTGCAGGCAGCCGGAGTGCAGACAGTCTTGACCCGCTCTAGCGATAAATTTATTCCTCTTTCTATTCGCGTTGATATTGCCAATAGATCAGGAGCTGATTTATTTATTAGCATTCATTCTAATGCTAACCCATCGCGTTCCTTAAGCGGTTTTGAAGTTTATTATGTTGCTACCAGCGTAAGTGATTCTGAGCGGGCCATACTTACGGCAAGAAAGAGCGCTTTAAATTTAAAAAACGCTGTTTTTGCCAGTAATGCTTTAGATTTGCGTACGATTGTTTGGGATATGATTTATACGAATAACCGGGTTGAGTCAATAGGGTTGTCGCGCTGGATATGTAAAATTATGGATTCTAATATTGACGCTAATATTTTAGGCGTAAAGAGCTCCCGTTTTCAAGTCTTAAAAGGAATAAGAATGCCCGGGGTATTAATTGAAATCGGTTTTCTTTCAAATTCAAACGAAGAGAGGTTATTAAAAGGGAGCGCGTATCGCCAAAAATTAGCCGAGGGTATATTAGAAGGGATTAGAAATTATTCGTTTGATATGGCATTAGTGGAGGCTGGAAACTAGATGACCCCGCACCTTCTATATGTTCAAGCTTTAAAAAACATAAGGTTTAATGGATGAATAAGAAAGAAGGTGCGGGGTGAAATCTATAGGTGTTTTTGACTCTGGAGTAGGCGGGCTTACGGTAGTTAAAGAATTAATCCGTCAATTGCCCAATGAGAATATAGTTTATTTTGGGGATACTGCTCGCGTTCCTTACGGGATAAAATCGAGGGAAACAGTTATTCGTTTTTCCATTGAGAATATACTATTTTTATTAAAGCAGGATGTTAAGCTTATCTGTGTCGCTTGTAATACCGCGTCCAGCCTTGCGTTGCCAGTGATTAAAAACCATTTTCGGGTGCCAATCGTCGGCGTAATTACTCCCGGAGTAAGGGAGGCGGTTTATGCTTCGCAAAATAAACGTATTGGTGTAATTGGGACCAAAGGGACAATCAAAAGCCGCACCTATGAAATTGAAATTAAGCAGTTGGATAGCAAAGTAAAAGTTAAGGCTTTAGCATGCCCTTTGTTTGTGCCTTTTGTGGAAGAAGGATGGCTTAAAGGAGAAGTTGTCGAAAACGTGGCTAAAAGTTATTTAAAGCCGCTTAAGGATGCAGGTGTGGATACAGTGATCTTAGGGTGTACGCATTATCCTCTGCTTAGGCCGGTAATCCAGGAGATTTTGGGTAAGAATGTTACTTTAATTGATTCTGCCAAACAGGTTGCTATTGAAGTAAAAAAGATTTTAGCCAATGAAGATTTGCTTAACCGCTCAAGCGGAGGAAAACACAGGTTTTTTGTTTCCGATAATCCTGAGTGGTTTAGTGGTTTGGCAAAAAGATTCATCGGTAAGCAGCTAAAAGATGTAAGAAAGGTGAGCAATGTTTAATTTAAAGGTTGGCTCTTCATTCAGTTCTGCGCACAATTTGCGCGGTTACAAAGGAAAATGTGAAGATTTACATGGCCATAACTGGCGCGTTGAAATAACTGTAAAATCCAATAAGCTTGATAATATCGGGATGGTTCTGGATTTTAAATACTTAAAAAATAAGTTAAATGCCGTTCTTGATAAGATGGATCACAAGTATCTTAATAAACTAAGTATTTTTAAAAAGGCAAATCCAACTTCTGAGCATATTGCAAAATATATTTACGGCCAACTTAAAAGCCAGATTCCCTTGCTTAGTTGCGTAACGGTTTGGGAAAACAGCACAAGCGCCGCTACTTATGAACCCAGCACCTTCTAATTATTCATCATTTTTTAAGGCATTAAGATTTAAGGGAATAAGTATAAGCAGAATATTGAATATGAAAGAAGGTGCGGGGTGAAGAGTAAAATTGCTAGGCAGGCGGTAGTGCTTTTATCGGGAGGTTTGGATTCGGCTACAGTTTTGTATCTTGCTAAAAGAAGAGGGTATCTTTGCCATTGTTTAATTTTTGATTATGGACAGTTGCATAAAAAAGAAATCGCCTCGGCTATAAAGATCGCTAAGGCTTGCGCGGCTGCTTACAAGGTCTTAAAAATAGATTTTCCCTGGAAAGGGTCGGCTCTAATAGACAAAAAAATAAAAGTTCCTTCGAAAATTTCGCGCGGTGTTCCTGTTACTTATCTCCCGGGGCGTAATATTATATTTTTAAGTTTTGCTTTGTCATTTGCTGAAACAATTAAAGCTGGCGCAATTTTTATCGGCGCGCATGCCCAGGATTACTCCGGTTATCCGGATTGCCGGCCGGAATTTTTGAAAGCTTTCAGCAAAATGGCTAAAAGCGGAACTTTAGGTAAGTTTAATATTTTAGCGCCGTTATTGCATAAGAATAAATCACAGATTATTCTTTTAGGGAAAAAGCTCAAAGTACCTTTTAATTTAACCTGGTCATGCTATCGCGGGCAAATTCTGCCTTGCCGGAAATGTGATAGCTGTTATTACCGCGCCAAAGGTTTTAAAGAAGCGGGCGTAATTGACACTTTAATAAAATGATAAAAGCCAGAATTTCCGAAGTTTTTGAGAGCGTGCAGGGAGAGGGTTTATATTTGGGTGAGAAGCAAATATTTGTGCGCTTCTTCGGCTGTAATTTAAATTGCACTTATTGCGATACCAAGCTTGACCGGTTTATGGAGTATAATCCGCATGAACTCTTTGAGGAGATTAAGCTTTATCGCGACAAGTATCATTCTATTTCTTTTACCGGCGGAGAGCCGCTTTTACACATGGAATTTTTAAAAGATATATTGAAGCTTACAGTTAAACATGGGTATAAACATTATTTGGAAACAAATGGTACTTTAGCCCCTGAGTTAGAGGAACTGATCGAGTATATAGATATTGTGGCCATGGATTTAAAGTTGCCTAGTTCAAGCGGTATGGGTGACCTTTGGCATATGCATGAAAAGTTTTTAAAGATAGCGAGCAGGAAAGAAGTGTTTTTAAAGGCGATTATTTGTTTGGGGACTTTAGAAGAAGATTTATTGCGGGCAACCGCATTAATTAAGGAAGTAAGCCCGGCAAGTATTTTAATTTTGCAGCTGAATAGTTACGAGAATCATGCGATGTTGAGTGAAAAATTATCCAGGTTTAAAGATATAGCTCATCAACAAGGCGTTACTACTTGCGTTATACCGCAGATACACAAAACAATGGGGTTGCGATGAAAAATAAATCAAGTTACAATGGGTTACAGAAAAATGTTTCGGGGCTTAAGGCTCCAGAGATTGAGGTTTGGCAGAACGAATATGCGGATAAGGTTTATACGATTAATTTAGATATTCCGGAGTTTACTTGCATATGCCCTAAAACCGGTTTGCCGGATTTTGCGGCTATTCGCATTGAATATTCACCTTGTAAATTCTGCGTGGAGTTAAAATCCTTTAAGATGTATACTATATTTTTTCGTAATCTGGGTATTTTTCATGAGCATCTGATTAATAAGATGTTAGAGGATTTTGTGGCCCGAGTTTCTCCGCGCTGGGTAAAGATTACGGGAGTTTTTAATCCTCGCGGAGGCATTACAACTACTGTATCACGGGAGTATAAGCCTAAATGAGAAAAATAAACGCGGTAAAAATAAAAGACGCAATAACGCAATTATGCTTTGAGGCAAATTTCTTTTTACGCCAAGATGTTTTAATTGCGTTACAGTATGCTTTTAAAACAGAGAGCAAAAGGGGCGCAAAAAAAATTCTTAAAGCCATTTTGGATAACGCTGCTTATGCAAAAAAAGAAAAGTTAGCCATTTGTCAGGATACTGGGATGGGTTTAGTTTTTGTAGAAATTGGCCAAGAGGTAAATATAGCAGGAGATTTGAAAGCAGCGATAAATAAAGGCGTAGAAGAGGGGTATAAAAAGTATTCTTTAAGAAATTCTATTATTAGGGATCCTTTGTCCAGAGGCAAGGCTTTATTTTCTCCCTGTATTATTCACACAGACATAGTTAAAGGGGATAAAATTAAATTAACTTACTTAGCGAAAGGTTTTGGCTGTGAAAATAAATCGCAGTTAAAAATGTTTAAACCTACTGCTAAAATCGAAGAAATTAAGAAATTCGTGGTGGAAACGGTTTGTAACGCCGGGCCGGATGCTTGCCCTCCTTATATTGTCGGAGTAGGCATAGGAGCAACTGCGGATTATTCTGGTGTTTTGGCAAAAAAGGCATTATTAAGAAAAATTTCATCTAAAAGTTCAAAATTAGAGCAAGATTTATTAAAGCAAATAAATAAATCCAAGATCGGGCCAATGGGTTTAGGTGGAGTAAACACTGCTTTAGCAGTGCATGTACAGGCGTATCCTACGCATATTGCTGGATTACCAGTGAGCGTGAATATCAGCTGTCATGCTTTAAGAAGCGCGTCAGTAATCTTATGAAGAAAATAAATACATTCACCGTAGGCCAGGAATTATTATTCAGCGGTACCATTTATACTGCTCGTGATCAGGCGCATAAGAGATTGGCAGAGGCAATAAAGAAGAGAAGCCGTTTACCATTTGAACTAAAAAACTCTATTATTTATTATTGTGGCCCCACAAAAACCCCGAAGGATAAGGGAAAAGTAATCGGTTCTTGCGGCCCTACTACTAGTTCGCGCATGGATGAATTTACGCCTCTATTGCTTAAACATGGATTAAGAGGGATGATCGGCAAAGGCAGCCGCTCGCCTGAAGTAAGGGATGCGATTAAGAAATATAAAGGGATTTATTTTCTTACCTATGCCGGATGCGGGGCTTTGTTAAGTAAATATATTAAGAGCGCTAAAACAGTTGCCTATGGTGATCTAGGCCCGGAGGCAATCTTAAAATTAGAAGTTAAAGATTTTCCTTTGATTGTTGCAATTGATGCTAACGGAGGGAGTATTTATGGTGAGGCTTGATGGACGCGGCTTGGATAAACTTAGGAAAGTTACTATTACCAGAAACTATATTAAATATCCCGAAGGATCTTGTTTGATAGAATTAGGCAATACCAAGGTAATCTGCACTGCTTCTGTTGAAGAAACGGTCCCGCCATTTTTAAGAGGCTCAGGTACAGGTTGGGTTACTGCAGAGTATGGCATGCTTCCGCGCTCATGTGGCAGCCGTATTAGCCGTGGCAAGGATTCTGGCCGTACTTACGAGATTCAACGCTTAATCGGCAGATCTCTTAGGTCAGTTACGGAAATGAAACAAATAGGCGAGCGTACTATTTGGATTGATTGCGATGTTATCCAGGGTGACGGAGGAACGCGTACGGCATCAATCACTGGAAGTTTTATTGCCTTGGTAGACGCTTTGCAGAAACTTAAAAAAGATGGAAAAATTGACCGGGTTCCAATCAAAAATTATATTGCTGCCACTAGTGTGGGAGTTTTAAATGGGGATATGCTTTTGGATTTGTGTTATGAAGAGGATTCCAAAGCTGAAGTGGATATGAATGTAATTATGGTAGATTCGGGTGAATTTATTGAGATCCAAGGTACTGCTGAACGCAAACCTTTTTCTAAAGATAAGATGGATACTATGCTTGATTTAGCCAAGAAAGGGATCGAAGAACTTTTTAGTATTCAGAGGAGGTTGGTAGGAGATATATTGTTATAATGTTTGAGTTAGTAGTCGCAACTAGAAATAAGAAGAAATTATCCGAAATAAAAGAAATCTTAAAAGATATAGATTTAGAACTGCTTTCTCTGGATAGCTATAAAGAAGCGCCGCAAGTTGTTGAGAATGGAAAAACTTTTAAAGCGAATGCAATAAAAAAAGCAGTAAAATTAGCGCGTTTTACAGGGGCATTCTGTTTAGGTGAAGATTCAGGTTTATGTGTTGATGTTTTAGATGGGGCTCCGGGTATTCGTTCCGCGCGTTTTTCTGGAAAACCTGCCGGACAGGCAGGCAGGAACAAAAGCGATTTAAGCAATAATCTTAAGCTGCTTAAATTATTAACCGGTTTACCGTTACAAAAA
>JAKLQX010000044.1 GCA_022013085.1 Candidatus Omnitrophota bacterium
AAAACGAGAGATTTGATCCATGATTTTTTCCTCCTGACAATTACAATACTCTTTTTTTAGGGGGAGGCAAGCATATTTATCAGAAGTCACTGTAAGAATAGAAGATAAGAAGATTAAGACTAAAAAATTTTGACAGAACGCGGGATTTTCAAAGGGGGTAATATATGAAAGTCGTAAGCCTATGGAGTGGGGGAAAAGATAGTTGTTTTGCCTGCTATAAGGCAAAATCACAGGGGTTTGAGGTAGTTTCGCTTATTAACTTTACGGATTATAGCGGCAAGGGTTCTTTGTCGCATGGTTTATCAGCGGATATTATTCAAAGACAATCTCGCCTTATTGGCATTCCTTTTTTACAAAAATCTATGCCTAAAGAAGGTTATCGCGATGCCTTTTTAGCGTTAATCCAAGAGTATAAAACAAAAGAGGGCGTAGAGGGAATTGTTTTTGGGGACATTTACTTGCAGGAACATCGGGATTGGATAGATAAAGTATGTGCGGAGTTAAAAGTAAAAGCAATCCTGCCGATATGGACCAAAGATACCAAAGGGTTAATTAAAGAAATTATTGATTCAGGATTTAAAACAATAGTGGTCTCGGTAAAGAAAGGCATTCTGGAAAAAGAATGGTTGGGCCGGCGAATCGATTATGAATTTATAAAGGATTTAGAGAAAATCGGAGATATTGATCTCTGCGGCGAAAAAGGCGAGTTCCATACTTTTGTTTATGATGGACCTATTTTTAAAAAACCCGTGGAGTTTATCGCGGGAGAAAAGGTTTTAAAAGACGACCATTGGTTTCTAGAACTTTTTTCGAAATAAAAGTTTTGTTGGAGTAGAAAGATAATATTGGCGATGAGAAGAAATATAATATTGCTCGTAGTTTTATTTATTATTTGTGCGGTAGTTTTTTATTTTTTGTTAAAGCTGCCGGATAATTCTGCGAGAAAAGCAGGGGTCTGTCGGCATCCGCAAAGAATAATTTCTTTAGGCCCTTCTGTAACTAAAGCGGTATATCTTTTAGGGGCTCAGGATAAGTTGATCGCTGACACTGTATATTGTATTGATCCGCCAGAGGTAAAGAAGAAAGAAAAAATTGGCACAGTAACCGAGGTGAATATTGAAAAGATATTTAATTTGAAGCCGGATTTAGTTCTGGCAACATCTTTGACTAATTCTAAGGCAAGAGAGAAATTGAAGAATTTGGGCGTAAGGGTGGTCACTTTTTCTACATTAAAAGATTTTAATGATATCTGTAATCAGTTTTTGGAATTGGGCAGGTTAGTGGATAAAGAAAATGAGGCAAAGGAAATTGTAAAGAGCGTTGAAAGCGAGATAATTTTAATTAAAGAAAAGGTTAAGGGGTTGCATAAGCCCAAAGTGTTTGTTCAGATGGGAGTAAGGCCTTTGTTCGCGGCTACGGGAAGTTATTTTGTTAATGATTATATTGAGTTTGCCGGTGGAATAAATATCGCTAAGGAAGCAAAAAGAGGCATTTATTCCAGGGAGCAGATCTTAAAAGAAAATCCTGATGTAATAATTATTACTACTATGGGTGCTATGGGTATGGCAGCCGAAGAAGAAAAAAGTATTTGGCAGAAATATAAAACTTTAAGCGCGGCGAAATCCGGGAGAATTTACATTATAGATACTGATGAGATCACCGCCCCCACGCCGCAGAGTTTCGTAAAAACTCTAGCAGATTTTGAGCATATTTTACACTCAGGAGAACAAAATGAGAAGTAAGGTTTTTTATTGGAGTGCCTGGATATTGGTTTTGTTTTGCCTGCTTTTGGCAGTTGTGCTTTTCTCGTTTTGCGCAGGCCCGGTAAATATGCCTTTAAAGAAGATTTTAAAAGTTATTTTTGAAGGAAGAGGCAGTAGTGAGTATAGTATTCTTTTTGATATTCGCCTGCCTCGGATTATCCTGGGGTTTGCTATAGGCGGAGCATTGAGTTTGGCAGGTGTAATTTTACAGGGGATGTTTCGTAATCCTTTAGTTGAACCGTATACTCTGGGTATCTCAGGTGGAGCAGCTGTAGGCGTGTGCCTGAATATCGTTTTAGGATTAAGCCGCGGACTGGGAATAATATCTTTACCCGTATGCGGATTTTTAGGCGCGATTTTGGTTATTTTGCTCGTTTATTTTTTAAGTATAAGAAAAGGTATTTTAAAGATACAGGATCTTCTTCTTACCGGCGTGATGATAAGTTTTATTTCCTCATCGTTAATTATGTTGATCATGTCTGTTTCGCATACAGAAGACCTTCATGGGATTGTTTTTTGGGTTATGGGTTCTTTAGAAGAACCAAGTTGGCTGTTGATAAAATTAGCATTAGGCATAGCTGTGTTTGGCTTGGTGGTTTCCTATCTTTTTTGTTTTGATCTTAATGCCTTTTCTTTAGGTGAAGAGGAAGCGCTTCATTTGGGTATAAATGTAGAAAGGACTAAGAGGCTGCTTTTTATTATAGCTTCTTTGCTTACGGGTTTTAGCGTGTCTGTCGCCGGCATCATTGGTTTTGTCGGTTTGGTTGTTCCACATTTTATCCGCATGCTCGTAGGGAGAGACCACAGGATACTTCTAATTAGCGCATTTCTTTGTGGCGCGATTTTTCTTATATTCTGCGACAGTTTAGCCAGGATAATTATTGCTCCGTTGGAATTGCCTGTTGGTGTAATTACCGGCATATTGGGCGGCAGCCTCTTTATTTATGCCTTATCCAAGAAGCAGGTTAGTTTGGGGGACAAATAGATGCTCGAACTAAAAAGCCTGGCCTGCGGTTATGATTTAAAACAGCCTGTTCTTCAAGATATTGAATTTAAGGTTAATGAAAAGGAGTTTGTGGGAATAATTGGGCCTAATGGCTCAGGAAAGACGACGCTCCTTCGGGTCATAACGCGCATCCTTAAACCAAACAAAGGAGTAGTTCTGCTTAATGGAAGGAATGTCTGGCAGATGAAATTTAGGGAGCTGGCTAAGTATGTAGCAGTAGTTCCACAGAACTTTGGCGGAATAGATATGAGCGTGGAAGATTTTGTGCTTTTAGGCAGAATTCCCTATCTGGAAAGATTGCAATTTTTTGAGTCAAAGATGGATTTGCTTATCGCGCAAAGATGCCTGAGCCTGACGGATACTTTTAAACTTAAGGGAAAGTTAATGTCAGAGATAAGCGGCGGAGAAAGGCAGCTTGTTCTCATCGCGCGCGCCTTGGCTCAGGAGCCGAAATTACTTTTATTAGACGAGCCAACCGCGCATTTGGATATAACACATCAGGTAAGTATTTTGGATCTTATTAAAAAGTTAAATAAAGAACTTGGGCTTACGGTAGTTATGGTTATGCATGACTTGAATTTAGCCAGCGAATATTGCCAGCGCCTGGTGCTTATTAATGAGGGCAGAATTTATAAGACAGGCACTCCCCAGGAAGTCCTGAGCTATAAGATTATCGAGGAAGTGTATAAAACAGTTGTGGTTGTGGAAAAAAATCCGGTTTCTGCAAAGCCATACGTTGTTCTTGTTTCGCAAGAAGAAAGGCAAAAAAGAAATTGAATATTAAGATTTAGCCACAACCAGATAGGTGGAGGAAGTCCTGGTGTAATTCCAGGCACTGTCGCGCAACGGTGATCCCGCAAGGGTAGTCCGGTCGACCACCTATATATAAGGCCTGCCTGCCGGCAGGCAGGTAAGTACTCTCGCAGAAGAGAAAGGGATCTATAATGAAAAATGTTTGCAGAAAATCGTTTGTATCCGCGTTACTGGTAATAATTTTGTCAGGTATCGTCCGCGCAGAAGATGTTGAGTTAGATAAAATCGTAGTTACTCCCTCAAGAATAGAAGAATCTTCTGGAAGTGTTGGCCGCGCAGTCGACGTGGTTACTTCTTCAGATATAGAAAAAAGCGGCTCACAGGATTTAGCGGGTGCCCTTACTGGTCTTACCTCTGTTAATATAAGCAATTATGGCGGGCCCAATGCCTTAAAGTCAATAAAAATGCGCGGATCTACAGCGGCTCAAGTTTTAGTGTTAATGGATGGTAGGCCAATAAATAATCCCAGAAACGGACAAGTTGATTTATCCAGTATACCTTTAGATAATATATCCCGGGTTGAGGTTATGCGTGGGGCTGGTTCAAGTTTATATGGCAGCTCGGCAATGGGAGGAGTGGTTAATATTATTACGAAGAATCCTCCTAAAAAGGGCCAGAAGGCAGAAGTCTATTCAAGCTTTGGCACTGCCCGGACATATATTGAGCGCATGTTGTATGGGGCAAAGGTTTCAAAATTAGGTTTTCTGGTTAGTGGAGGATATGAGAGTTCTGCGGGGTTTAGGGAGAATTCCGAGCTTAATGCTAAAGATTGCAATTTAAAGTTAGGGTATGAACTTAATGGGGAGAATAATATAAACTTTAATTCAGGTTTTTATACAAGCAAAGTTGGTGTTCCGGGAAAAGCGAGTTCTCCGGATATTGACGATAAACAAAATAAGTTGAAACGTTTTTTTGATTTTAATTGGAACTTTAAGCCGGATGAACAGACAGGGATATCTGCTAAGGCTTATCAGAATTACGATCGGCTGGAATTCATGGAGAATTCAACAACCTACACTAAAAACATTCAAGCTACTACAGTAAGAGGGCTTGATTTACAGTTTGATAAACAGTTGTTGGATATTTACAGGATAGTGTGCGGATTTAATTATGTAATGAATATGAATGACTCTACCACTAGCGCAAAGCATGAATATAATGTGGCTTCCGGCTATCTTGCTAATCGCCTAGATTTATTTGACAACAAACTAAAGGTTAATCTTAGCGCGCGTCTTGATGATTATTCTAATTTTGGTACGCAAATCAATCCCAGCCTGGATCTCTTGTATAAACTCAACGATGCTATAAAATTTCATGGTTTGATCAGCCGTTCTTATCGTGTTCCCACTTTTAATGATCTATATTGGCCTAGAAGCGAATATTATCGCAAAGGTGTTTTAGTTGGAGGAGAGGAAGGTAATCTTAATTTAAAACCAGAAAAAGGGGTAACTGGAGAATTTGGGTTTGAGTCTAAAATAAACGAATATCTTACTTCAGGGGTGACGTATTACCGTAGTAATTATAAGCAGCTTATACAGTGGTCTAAAGATGGTAGCGGCTGGTGGCGTCCAGATAATGTTAGTTTAGCGGTAATCAACGGTTTAGAATTTGAAAATAAAATATTTATATCAAATAATCTTGATTTAAATGTTAGTTATACTTATATGATAGCAAAGGATGGGAATACCCATAAATATCTTGTTTATCAGCCAGAGCAAAAAATTGATTCTTCGTTAAAGTATAACGATCATAATGGGTTGACTGTTGAATTAAAAGGCCAATTTACAGGCATAAGATATGATAATGCTGTTAATAGTATTAAGGTAAAAAGTTTTTATATTTTTGGGCTTAGTGTATCTAAGAAATTTAAGTCGGGTATAACTTGTTTTGGTTATATGGATAATCTTCTAAATCGTAAATATCAAGTTCAGAACGGTTATCCCATGCCTGGTTTTTCTTTAACCGGAGGGATTAAAGCTGAATTTTAGAATCGTGGGACCGTTTCTATTTTTTAAATTTGTAATGAATGAAAAAACAGAAACGGTCCCTTGTTTTACTTGCTGCGCGCAACGTGAGTGAGCACGGCTAGGTGGCTCGGCAGGCAGCCTGCCCGCCAATATTTGTGGGGGGGGGGACCCGTTGGTTTCAATTTTTTGCAAGATTAGCTTCTGTGTGTTAACATACAAAGGGGGGCGTTTTAAAAACGTCCCCCTTTGTATGTGGTTTATCAAATATTTTGTGGTAAAATAACACTTAATTAGATACTGTCAAAAGTTCTATGAAAAACACGCTTGAATAGAGATGGGTATTATGAAGATTTTGGATGTGGGTGGCGGTTGTTTTGTCATCCTGAACGAAGCGCAGCGAAGTGAAGGATCTTAATTCATTTGTGACGAGTTAATGGCTGGCGAATAAATAATGCAGCGATTTTTTAGCTCTTCGGGCTTTAAGATAACGGAATTGTTCTTTGATATGATTTTTTAAGCAGCCATGGATAGTATTTTTATCCATTGTCCCTGGATGGTGGAGATGTTCTTAACTTCAGGAATGTCGATGGGTGTTTGATAGTTAAGAGACATGTGCGGACGCAGGAAGTTGTAATGGGTGACAACGAGCGTTGTAAGAGCAATAGCGCCGTTATTGGACTTAAAGCCACAGCTTGGACGGATGTGGAACTTGAATGTTCGGTTGAGCCGTTCAATGAGTTGTTTAAATGGCCTAAAGAGCGTGGATTCTTCGTCGAGATTCTGAAGTCCAATGACTTGACGGTGTTCAATGCGCGGGAGTTCTCGAGGCCGTTGAGCGTTTAAGAAGTGAAGGCCATCCGGATAAGATGGGTTTCCGTCAGAGACGAGGGTTATTTTCTGTTGCGGGTCAGCAGTGCGAATGGCCTCACGCATGGCGATGATCGCGGGTTGAGTGTCGCGCGAGTGAGCGACATGGTAGGAAGTGATTTTAAGGCTCTTTGAAGATATAAATAAAAAGACGTAAGCAAAGATTCCGGAGATTTTGATGTAGGTTTCATCACCGGCGGAGGTGTTATCGATAGGGCCTTTGAATTTGAGGTTGAATTGGTGACAGTGGAAGGAAGCAGCTTCGGCGTAGTTGAGAACGGTTTGGTAAGAGACGTTGATATTAAAGACAGTACGAAGGATATATGCTGTTTTTCTGGCGGTGATGGCGAATGAGACGTAGAACGCGAGGATTAGGCCGAGAATATTCTGAGAGTTGTGAATCCTTGTAATATCGACGAGTGGTTTGAGCGGCGCGGAATGCTCGAGTTCGTTTGCCTGGAATAGATATTCGCGGTAGATGTAGTTGAGTTTGAATTGAGAAGATTTCGTTCTTTGTAGAGCTTTTTCTGCTGGGTTGAGTTGATTAATAGCGTTGAGCCGGTGCAGGCAGTTATCGTTACAGCATTTGTGAATAATGACGTGGCGGCGGGATTTCCAGCGGAATAAAGCGTGCTGGCAGTAGGGGCAAAAGTATTTGGCTTTAAGCGATCTTCGAAAACGATTATCAGATTGAAAAGTTGACGAGCAAACTTTGCACTGTAGTTGGGTTTGTTCACGGCCGTTGTTGCGATACAGGTATTGGTGCGGAGCATGACAGCATGGGCATGATTCCGTTGAAGAGACTGGGTTAGTGTTACGGATCTTGACGGGCTTGAGCGGCCGGCCATGTTTGGCGTGATAAGCTTCAAGCAGTATTCGATAATCTAAATTTTGTTCTTTTTTTTAGCGGGTTCCGTTAATGGCGGGTTTGGATCGACGTAAAAGTCACGGTATTTTGGGTGCTGCTCTTTAAAAACGTCTTTGGGCCTTGAAGGAAGATTTGATTTGTTCTTAAGGACATCCATTAGTTCTTGAACGATTTTTTCGATCTGTTCACGGTTGAATTTCGAACAGATCCAGACAACAAAACGAGAGATTTGATCCATGATTTTTTCCTCCTGACAATTACAATACTCTTTTTTTAGGGGGAGGCAAGCATATTTATCAGAAGTCACTGTAAGAATAGAAGATAAGAAGATTAAGACTAAAAAATTTTGACAGAACGGAAATAGCGCCGAGGGGGGAAAAATGAGGCGCAGAACTATTTCAAGGGGTGCCTAATGAGGTTTAAACACTTTTCAGCGGTTAAAATTCTAAACGCCAAGCTGCTCTGGTGGGTTAAAAAATGGCCGCTGTCCCTATTTA
>JAKLQX010000045.1 GCA_022013085.1 Candidatus Omnitrophota bacterium
CTTTCCTCGATTAACATTAATAAACATCTTATCTAGTTGCTTCTCTGCTTCCACCACCTTTTGAGCGCGCAGATTGCCTGCCCGCTGTAAAAATACAGGAATAAGCTGGCTGCCGATTAAAATTATTGCGGCGGCAATTAATCCTAAAATAACCAACAATTGCATTAATTAATCTCCGGACACATCATTGCGATTGTTTAACGTTTGTATTGCCTGCTAAAACCAAGGCTATCTCCGACTTCTCGCCATTTCCCACTTAAAGAGCGTTGAAAATAAAGCGACATCCCGATTAACGCGACAACCAATATCGCTATCAGAAGCGCGTACTCTAAAGATAAAAAACCATTCCTATCCCTCATATTATTTCCATTGCAGGGAAGTTAATTTCTTTTTTCCTGCTCCGGTAAAGGTAAGCAACAGGGTTTTATTGCGGCCGCGATAATCCGTAGCTACTATTGTTTGAGCGTTTTCTTTGCTGTAAATACGCCAATTAACAAATGACTTAAGATCTCCTCCTGAACGCCTAAAACCAATGGAGAAATTCTGGATAAAAGCCCTTTTATAGCCGGATCTTTCTGTTTCTTTGGTAAATTTACTATAGGTTGCTCCGGCATTTACACCCACACCCTGCAAAGATTCCCAATCAATATGTTTTTCTATCCCCAATCGGCCATTTACCAATCCACTAAAAACAGAGCGGGAAAAATCCACATCCCGGGTTTTTAGCTGAAAAATAAATAAAAGGGATACTATTACCACTGCCGCTAAAACAGTATACTCCAAAATAGGCGCGTCTTTTTTTTCTTTAATTTGTCCGCTCATGGAGTCAATCCTACTCTATCCCAGCTATAAGAAGATTTACCTTTCTTTTTTATTGTACCACTAAAAAATGGATTCCACAACCCTAAGCTTACTCTTCCGGATTTTACATCTTTATTTGTCGGGTCCTGACGAGTTATTTCTACCCAGGAATTTGCGCCATTATCACTATAATCTACCAACCGAACACAAATTGTCTTAGACCACCCGCCTCCACTCTTCGTAGTAACAGTCCGGGCTAACTGGTAATTACCAACCTGAGCTTTTATGCTATGTTCGCCCCGGCTATCAGTCCAGCTGTAAGTTGCCGGATTCAAACCACCGTAACCAGTTTGGAGTGCCGCGTAAGTATTTTCCATATTTGTAACGTAGCTTAGAATATCACTTTGAAAACCGCTGATTTTATTAATCAAGGTATCCACATCATTTAAAGCAGGAGTAATTTCATCGTTTATATTATAATCCAAACTTCCTCCATTAATAGTAGTGTCAAGCTTACAAGGTATGGGGCTCGCTTCCGGCCCATCGCTAATAATACAATCATTGGGGCAAAAAGGGCCATAGCAGGATTGACATTCCTCCTGCTCCCCACCCCACCAATTCCAACCCCCCAACTTGCATGAAGAAAGCTGATTCCTCTTGTTTTTAATTTGTGTCTTCCATGTTTCAAGACTATTTTTTGCTTCTCCTAAAAGATGATAATAATCAGTAATTGTTTTACCTTCAATAATTTGACCTGCATCTTCATTATAAAAATTCTTAATGTAAGTTTGCCAGTTAGAAGTTAATTGGCTGATATCTGTTGCTGCGATTCCTGCGGCTAAAGCTGTAAAAGCTGTAAACCCGTCTACCATAGAATTAAAAGAAATTTCATTTTCAGGATCCCAAAAATCCGGATTTAACGCTTGCGCTACTGTGGCAATATTGCCGCTTTGAGAAAGCCGGCCGCTAATTGTGATGGGCGTATCCTCAGGGCCCACACCGGGCTCCTCAGTCACTTTAAGCTCTTCAGCAATATAGTTGCTGAAAGTTGGCAACGCGCTTTTAAAGAAAGAGTTGGTAATACTTTGAAGCACAGGAATAATCCCTTTTAAATAACTCATCCGGCCAGCCCAGTAGTAGAGAAAATGAGATACCTTATCGGCAATGTCGCCATTACCGTTTAAATCATCTACATCTGTATCTTTATTGGGATCATCCACGGTCTGGGAAAAAACCTGTAAAAATACGCTCTCCCGGTAACGGTCATAATCCAGTAAGCCGTTTAACATCCGAGCGGCAGTTGCAAAAGCTGCTGCCTGATTCCGGTCACCAACAGAGGCATTATAGACAGTCGAGCCAGCAGCGAGAGCGCCTCCGGCTACGGCGCCAATAGTCGTTGCTAAAGTTACAGCAGCTGCGGCCTCCTCGGTTAGCATAGCTATTCCAGCTGCATTAGTAGTAATCCCACCTCCTGCCATTCCTTCAAAAGAAGCCAGCCCTGGGCCTAATTCCGCGACAGCAGTAGCGCCTCCTCCAATTGCCGCTCCTATCATAGCGCCTTGAATTGCACCCTGTAATACTGATGTTCCGGCAATAGCTGCGGCAGCAACGCCGGCAGCAGCGCCGGCAGCTGTAGCAGCTGCTATTACAACTGGAGTACCATAACCCCATGTAGCCACAGTTACAATAATAACAACAATTATAATAAAAATCCAAGCAAGCCATCCCCAACTCTTTGAACAACACTCATAAGGATTACCGCAAGATTTTTGCAAGCTTCCTGCTATTTGATTTGCTCTGGCAGCTAGCTGAGAAGCTAAAGTAAGCGCGGCGGAATCCGCGGAATTAGAAAGATTAGTAGTTGAAATAGAAAGCTGGCCTAAATTTACCGTGGTCAAAATAAGAATCAACACTACCACTATAACTAAAATAAGAATAGTGGCAATTTGGCCACTAGGCTTGTCATTTTGTAAATTATTCAGGGAGAATTTTTTATAGAAACCACTAATCATTAATTATCCTTTATTTTATGATTGCTTCGTCGCGTTATGCGCTCCTCGCAATGGCGCGTTTATTGCCCAAAAATATTTAATTTTGGATAATTGGTTTCATCCACCTTAACTTCACTAACGCTATTGCCGGCAACCACCCTTTGAGACTCGTAATCCTTCTGCCTTTGCACTAAACGCTTGTTCACCCAGAAAAATACCTGTAAAGAACCAAATAGTAAAATAAAAATCACAACTAAACTAGCAGCTAACTCTAAAGAAGATTGAGCTCCTTTACCAATTTGTCGTGCGCGACCCACTCGATTTTTGAGAAACTTCACTGGTAACCTCTTCAATATTAGGAACGCCGCTGGTTGAACCGGTATTAGTGATAATTTTTCGCTTAGTCTGAGTCTTCCAGTCAATGCTATCCATAGTGGTAATGCCTGAGGTATCTTCAGTTTTTCTTAAAGTGTTATTGGTTAATGTATTTTGTTTATAATCCTGCTGTAAACCAATAGCTTTTATTCCTCCATTACCAAAAAGTTGTTCTAACTTTACAAAATTGTATATATGCGTTGCTCCCAGATTACACGCATTCAATCCGCACTCCGCGGTTTCACAATACCAAGGCACATTCATCGACTGATTACAGATACTATCACAGTTCGTTGTTGTAGCATCACTGTAATGGCTGCGATTGCATTCTTTCAAGCAAGCCGCTGAATCCACAGTCATCCGGCACTGCTTTACCGCAGTTCCATAATCTATAATTTGTCCGGCACAGGGATCAATTATCCTGATGTTTTTAGTAGGCTGCAAACACTCTGTACCCGGCTCCCCGGTATTAGGGTCAATTATATCCCCGAACTCTAAACACTCACCCTCGCCTCGATCTTCAACGCTTCCAGAACCGTATACTTCTTTATATCTACCTAAACCAGGTTCCGGAACATTAGTTTCATCCCTAAACCCGGCAGTTGTGTAAGTACGTTCTTCTCCATTAATGTTTATCACTACAGTAGGCGCAATAGTATACCTTTCCGGAGGGTCGCCTAAGTAATCACGGGAAATACCTCCGGCTGAACCTGTAAAAGGAGTAACTGAGCCTACTCCAAAAGTATCGGAAGGATTGGGTACATGTTCATCTGAAACTACAACATCAGAAGCAGAAACACCCGGCTGAACCACAACCCGGGATAAGGCTTTTCTAAAAGCCTGTTGCATAGTCTTCTGCTGATAATTATACCTTAAGCCATAACTAATAAGCACACCTAAAAGCATAATGATTATCGCGCCAAAAATCGCGACCTCTAATAAGGCTTGCCCCGTTCTTTGCATTATTGCTCCGGTAAAATATTTTCGGTTCCGCGCCGGTTCTCTTCTTGAGAATTAATATTAGTGGTAGTTGTGGTCTTATATTTTGTCGGATCCGTATCATTAGTTAAGGTGATTGTATCAATATTACTATTTTGAGTAATCGTAATATCTGAAACCGTCCTTCCTGGCACATACTGCTGAACGCTTAATTCGTCCACGCTTGAACGCATTCTTCCCTGAAGCCCCCGCCTGATATAAACCTGCATTGCCAGCAACGCAGCCACAATTGCAAATATTACTATGGAAAATTCTAAAGTGCTTTGGGCTCTTTTCATTCTATTTCTCTTGCGTTGATACTGAAATTGCTGTTCCGCTTGCGCTGTTAACCATATCAATATCGCTAATGCGGCTTTCGTTTTGAAGTACTCTACTCCTCTGGGTACTCTGCGACTGCCTATTAATTGATGAGGATACCCTAATTCCTTTAAGTGGGTCGATTTCTTCAGCGTCACTTTGATTGCCTGCTTCATCAGCTGCCACTTTGATTACCGACTGTATCCCCCGACGAAAATATAAGGACATAGCTGACAAGGCAATAATTACCAAACCAAACACTACCGCATATTCTAATATACCTTGTCCTTTATTCTTCATTTATCCACAATGTAGCGGACGTTTAAACGTCCGCTACGATTCATTAATCCGCGCCCGATGCTGAGTTTGTTTTTTCCCAGCCAGTGCGGCTTACAGTCTGGTTAATTAAAGTCTCAGGAAAACCTACGCTAGATTTCCCTGTCTTTGTTTCAGAAGTATTTGATTCACGATAATACGGGTCATACTGATGCTTAATATTAGTCAACCCGGCAACGCCTTTATCCACGGCATTTTGCTCTATCTCCGTAATTAAATAATCCGCTCCTGCTTTATATTTAGCCTGAAGAGAACGCTGCATATAAAGGCGCATTGTCAGAATAGCTGCTACTACCACGGTTAAATAAATAGCAAGTTCAGTCAAGCCCTGTCCCCGGGATCTGATTCTCTGCATATTTATAAATGCAAAATTAGCCTTAATAATACTAATTCGGATCGTCACCCCAGGTTTCAGTCTCTCCTCTTGTAATATTTTCCCCCATAGATACATTGCTAGTAGTGTTTCCGGTACCGGCAGTGCGCTCTTCTGTGGTTGTGGTAGTTCCGGTGCTTGATATATTCCAGGCAGAAGAATAATTACCTGAGCCGTCAAACTGTTTACCAATCTGATCCGTAGATTCCTTAAGCTTTCCTTGCACGCCTTTCTTCATATAGGCATTGATTGCCAATAAGGCTCCGATTACTGCCGCAATGACCAAAGCATATTCTAATGTACTTTGGGCTTTATTTCTATTAAGCATCATTCACCCCCTGATTATTGAATTTTATTCCTCACTACCGGTGCCAGTAATTGTCTGTTCACCAGTACGTGTCACAGTCGCATTGACAAGTGTTCTATTTCCGCCTGCTTCAGTACTTATTCCCTGATCTGTGCCTTCACTGGAAGTGGTGGTAAAATTAGATGAACCCTGAACCATATAATACGGCTCATACTGCGTCTCATTCCCAAAGACAGTTACATTAGAACCCGATAATACTGCCTCGGTTATATTATCTGATCCGGACTTAAGCCGTGCCTGCATACCTCTGCGCAAATACAATTGCATAGCGCTGAATACGCCGATAACCACAGCAATCAAAAGCGCGTATTCCATAGTATTCTGGGCTTTTCTGTTTTTAAGCAACCGTAACATTTTCACCTCCTTAATTATTCAGTAGAGTTACTAGTAAAATTAGAAGCTGCGTCGCCTATCTTCGTCGCTGAAGCATTAAAAACATTCTCTACTGCCGGCTTCATTTTAGAATAGGCAAAAATAACAATTGCTCCCACAATAGCGGCGAAAACGGCAATATACTCCAATGTACTTTGAGCCCTTCTTCCCTTTATCATTACTTCACCTCCTTAATTGTTAGGTTGAGCATTGATCTGATCTTCAATTACTTTAAGATTTGCTTGAGCTGAGCGCTGAACATAGATACTCATTGCCGCCAAAGTCGCCACTACTACGGAAATAATTAAGGCGTATTCCAGAATACTCTGAGCCCTATTCCTCATTCGTCTATAACGTAGTGGACGTTTAAACGTCCACTACGACTCCTTTTAATCCACCCAATCATCTTTTTATTGCGTTATCCCCTTCGCTGCTTTTTGGAAAAATCCTTCTTTGCTACTTGTTCCCTGAATCGCTTCCTTTACTTTAGGCAAAAATGAACTAAAGGATAAAATTGTTAAACACGCTATAATGGCAAATAAAATAAAGTATTCTAATGAAGCCTGCCCCGTTAGAGAAGGCAAGGATTTATTTTCTCGGCTATCTGATCCCGTGGCCATAATATCCCAACACCTCCATACCAGGCTCATCCTAATTGCCGTAATCATATTGTTACATTTAAATATAACACCTGAAAAAGCAAACGTCAATACTATTAAAACATAGAGCAGAAAACGCTTTCTAATCAGTCTTTAGGTATAATTTTAAACCACTGGATAAAACAACCTCTTTCTCGTTTATCCTATGGCAGGAATAACTTAAATCTTTGTCAAAAGCATATGCCGGAGGCAAGACAAATTTTACTAAACAGCCTTTCCCTTTTCTGGTTGACTCCACAATCAAATTATAGAACCTTTCTTTTGTGGCTGTAAATTCCTTATCTTCATATCCTAGCGGTAGCAGGCGCCAACGCACATAGATATCTAAAGCCTTTAGGTAGCTAGCAAGTAATTCCTTAACAGTTGTAGCCTGAGCTAACCCTAAATTCATATTCTCCGCGCTAAAATAACGCTGAGAGTTAGCGGTATAAGCAGAAAGTTCTATTTTACGGCTATAATCCTGAAAAGTCTCCTCCAGGTTAGGCCAATGATTAAAATATATTGAAGCCAGCTCTTCGGCCAATTTAGCTCCAGGGGGGAAATTACTTAAGATCGCCAGGCGAATTTTTTCATTAAGGTTTGTTTTTAAAACGCACCCGTTAAAAACCATCTGTTTACCTTTAACTGGCTGCTGCAATTCTATTTCTATATCGGCAATGTAAAAGTTCTTATTTTGCTCCTCCAGGTAAAAATTCCTGAACTCGCCTATTTTCTTAATTCTGCGGTATTCGGTAAATTGCCATGGCCAGATGCCAAAAATAAAGAAACGTTTTTCAGCCCGGGTTATAGGTAAAACCTCCAGCTCTTCAAATTTGTTTCCGGAGATTACCAAATTAGTAATCGCTTTTCCTTTAGCATCAAGTGCTTCAAGAAAAGTAAAGAATTCCGGCGAAAGCATATCATACCCGGGAGCGTTAAAAAGGACAACCGGATAATCTTCGTTGAAATATTGATTTATATATCTTTTTAAATTGCGAATAGGAGAGGCAAAACCTTGCGGGATGTGCGGAGAAGACCACACTGAATACATTTGAGCATCCAAATACAGATTAGCCCCGTCGGAAAGGACAACCTTAACGCATCTGGCCTCCTGCAGACTTGAGGTTATGATACGGGAAATATCCAGATTCATTACCTTGATATTTTCAATTTTCTCTAAATAACCGAGTAATTTATCTATAAATGGTTTTTCTGCTTTTTCCTGAAACAAGGGCAGATAAATAAGGTTTTCCACCAACTCTTCAAGATTACCTTGTATATCAGGAAACCGGCTTTTAATTGCTGCAGCGATGAGCTTACTTGCGCCGATAACATAATCTGCCGCCTTAAGCAATACGATACCGCTATTTTCCATCTGATAAGTTTTATCAATGCTAAGCGCTGGTGATAATTTTGGCTCTTCTTTCTTCTTTTTCTCTTCCTCAGCTAGCCTTGCCCATTTCTCTTCTTCGGCTTTTTTGGCTACTTCCTCTTCAGCCTTACGTTTCTCCTCCTCTTCCGCCTGGCGAGATTGCTTTTCAGCTTCTTCTGATTTTCGATACGCTTGTTCTTCAATTTTTTTAGCTTCTTCAACTTTTATCTTGATATCCTCATCTTTAAGCCTTTGTTTTTCAAGATTTAGTTTTTCCTCTACCCGAATACGTTCCTCTTCCTGCAATTTCATAGCCCACTCTTCTGCATCCTTAATACGCTTTTCTTCTAAGTTTAGTTCTTTTTTAGCTGTTTCATTCTCCTGAATAAGTTTACTTGGCTGCTCAACCAATGTAATGGCTTTAACGCCTTCAATGACCGGTAAAGGCGGCATATTAAACTTCTTTTTCTTTTGTTTGGGCCTTCTACCAATAGGCATACTTAAATTTTTTTCTTTAAAAATAGCATTGATACTGGATTTCGAAACTTTGATATGAAACTGCTCAATAATTAGCGGGGTTAAATGACGGCAACTTAACGCGGGGTTATTCTGTTTCTTCTCAATAATAAAGCTTAAGACTTCAGGCTTAAGCTTGTAGACTACTCCCATAAATCCTCCAGATTGGACATTTCCCTATATGAATAATATAGTTTATGAACAAGCTTATGTCAAGTTAAATGGGAGTTAAATGTGGGAGTTAAATGGGGATGTTTCTACTTTTCGAAAAACATGGGGACGGTTCTATTTTTCTCGAGTTTAATGCCAGAAAAATAGAACCGTCCCCTGATTTACTTTAAAATTAGTTTATCGCCAAGGCTAGTGGAAGTGGATTTTATCGCGCCGCATGGCAATTCAATCACAAACTTGCTTTTAAGACATATTGGGCTTAGACGAAACGGCTTAAGGCCAACAACCGTTTTAACTACAATATTATTTTTGTCTACAAAGAGGGCATCTATCGCAAAATTCATAAAATATGTATGAATAGAATTACACGGTTTTAAAATAAGGGCCTGGCCGTAAGTAAACGTTCTTCTACCTAAGAGGCCACAGGCTCTTTTGAAAAAAGAATCAACCATAAGGGCGTTATCAGCCAATATGGTTTTACGCGTCTGATTGAATACTTCCATTATTTTAACTTCGGAGGTACTTCCTTAACTAAGCAAAAAATGGGGACGGTTCTATTTTTCTCGAGTTTAATGCCAGAAAAATAGAACCGTCCCCTGATTTAAGCAGCCTGAAAAATATTATCTGAAATTTTTATCCCCTTAATCCTTATTTCTTCAAGCATTGAAGGCTTATAACCGGTAGCCTGAAAACTACCTAATACATTTCCCTGTAAATCAATACCGGTTTGCTTAAAAATAAAAATGTCTTTTAAGTTTATATGCAGCTCGTCTTTCATCCCGGTTACCTCGGTTACCTGCACTATTTTTCTTGAACCATCGGATAACCGGGCGGTATGTATAACCATATCTATTGCCGAAGCAACCATCTCCCGTATAGCCCTTATCGGAAGTTCCATACCTCCCATTAAAATCATAGAATCAAGGCGGCTTAAAACATCCTGCGTGGAATTAGCGTGAATCGTAGTCATTGAGCCGTCGTGGCCGGTGTTCATCGCCTGTAACATATCCAATGCTTCAATACCGCGGCATTCACCTATGATTATACGATCAGGCCGCATTCTAAGCGTATTCCTAAAAAGGTCTCTAATAGTCACCCCACCCCTGCCTTCAATATTTGGAGAGCGTGACTCAAGCCTAATCCAATGGCGCTGGTCAAGTTTTAATTCTGCCGCGTCTTCTATTGTAATAATACGCTCATCTTCAGAGACAAACCCGGAAAGAACATTTAATACCGTGGTCTTCCCGCTTCCTGTTCCTCCGGAGACAATTATATTTTTCCGGCAAAGTACGCTCGCCCGGATGAATTCCGCCATATCGGAACTTACAGCCTTAAACTGGATTAAATCCTCAATCTTAAATTTTTCTTTCCTGAATTTTCTTATCGTAAGGCTTGGCCCGGTTAATGCCAAAGGAGAGATTATGGCGTTGACACGCGATCCATCGGGAAGTCGGGCGTCCACCATCGGCACAGATTCGTCTATTCTCTTACCAATAGGCGCAATAATCCTTTCAATAATGGTCTTAACCTGCTCATTTGAGATAAATTTCTTGCTGGTTAACTCTATCTTGCCTTTTCTTTCAATATATATCTCGTCTTTATTATTAACCATAATATCAGTAATATCAGTCATGGCCAAAAGGTCCTCCAGCGGGCCATACCCCAAGGCCTCATCCAGGATTTCCTTTACCAGTTTTTTCCGCACTTCCAGAGAAGAGATAAAACTTCCCGCTTCTTCAACCAGGAAATTGCTTACCATAATCTCAGCCCTGCTTCTTAAGTTTTGCGCTTTTTTGGTATCGCTAAAAACTTTTAAATCCAATCTCTTGATATTAAGCTCATCTATAAGCCGGCTATGTATTTTTCTCTTAAGAATTATTATATCGTCTACTTTTTCATCTTTGGCTGCCAGTTCTGCAATTAAAGGCTCGGTTAAACCCTGCTCTTCCCATAGTTTCGCCGGTTTTTCCAGTGCCAACTGCTGCACGCGCAGCTGGTCTATTTCCTGATTTTGCGTGAATATATTTTTATCTTTAACCAGTTGTTCGCTCAGCTTATTCATCGCCAGGCTAAATTTTGAACGCGGGGCATCAATTACCACAGGTATGCCTCGGTTTACGGATAAACCAACGGCCTTGCCTTCCGAAGGGATCTGGTTAAGAATATCACAGGGCAAATTTACCTTTATTTCCTGCCAGCTGATGCTAGAGAGAGATTCTGCCCTGTTTAAAATTATCTTAACCATAGACAAAGGAAATTGCAGAAACTGCAGTGTATCTATGGTCCATTCAGCCTGATACATTGAAAGTATATCGGGAGTAACTACTAAGATAATAAGGTTTGCCTGGTCTAAAGCGGCAACAAGAACATCGCTAAAACTCTTTCCGGCATCAACAACCATATAATCATAATCTTTTTCCAGTAAATTCAATACTTCTTTGACATTATCGGGCTTAAGATGCGGGGCTTGGGCAGGACCAGCTATACCGCATAAAAAATCAATTCCTAAGGGACTGCGAATGAGAAAATCTTTTTTCTTAAAATTCTCTGGGCTGCCTCTGTAGGACTGGACAAGGTCAACCATTGTCTTATCCGCCTTAAGGCTTAGCATGCGCGCCATATCGCCCATGGCCTGCAAATCTAAATCAACAAGGCAAACCTTTTTGCCTTGTACTTTAGCCAAAGAAACAGCTAAGTTGGTAGCAATTAAGGTCTTGCCTACGCCGCCCTTAGTGCTGAATATAACTATCTTAGCCATATTAATCTAATTGATAATTTATAGGTATATCTATCCAGAGGTCCTGAGAAGCTATTGCGGGAGGAAAGGGCGGATAATCGGGAGATATGTTTTTAACCACACTCAAAGCATCATCATCTAAAATCCTATATCCTGAAGAACTCTTTATTTTTGAATCTAAAAGCTCTCCTTTATAAGAAAGATTAAGGCTTAATTTTACTGTCCCCTGAAAACCTGCTCCCTTAGCAGAACTAGGATAAGTAATCTTCTGGGTTATGCGTTGCTGCACGATATTAGAATACTTGGTAACCGGATCAAGAGATTGCTCTTGCGGTGCAGTTACAGGCGAGATCTCTCTTTTAGTTTGAGTTTTGTCCTTATCCATAGTAACTATCGTCGGCGTAAGAATAATAATAAGTTCAGTGTCCATTTTTGCGCCCTCACCTCCGCCTGTTCTACTAACTTTTTGCCTAAAGATAGCACCTAAAACAGGAATATTACTTAAGAAAGGAATCCGGGTGATTGTTTCTTCTTTCTTTTTCCTGATTAATCCTCCTATAGCCATGCTTTGACCACTATCAAGAAAAAGCTCGGTTACAGCGCTGCGTTTAGTTAAAGGATAAGCCTGGGCAGTGGTAGTGGTAGTTCCGGCTCCAGTTGAACCAATCGACTGAACTGCCCCTAAATCGCTAACTTCTACATTTACACCCAGCTTTATTCGTTTATCATCGGTTAACGTAGGCTTTATTTTAAATTTGATACCATACTCTTTATACTCAACGCTAGTTCCCTGAGCTCCTGTGGTTTGGGCTATTTGAGTCGTAAATATCGGCTGTTCTCCGCCGACAAGCAATTCCGCCTCTTTACCACTCTGGCAGGCAATCCGCGGACGGGAAAGCATATGGGCTTTACCTTCCTGAATCAAGGCATCCAACTTAACCGTAAAAGGCGCAGCTACTCCGCCTGAGCCGCGCATAATATTAGCTACCTTAAATACCTTGCCCCAGGTTGTTCCCGCGGCAGCAAGGCCGGGTGAACCCACCTCGGCAAAATTAATTGAGCCAGGCCAGGTAAACCCTAATGTATTAGTAGAGTCTTTATCAATCTCTATAATCTGCACATCAATATCCAATATCGTCTCTTCCTCTTTGATCTGAATCAGGTCAACAATTTTATTTTTTAATGCCGCCAAAACAGTAAAGACCCTTTCTCTGTCTTGGGATGTTTTAACCCGGCCTAAAATAAACACCTTTCCCTCATCTTCTTCGGCTTGAGAATAAACTTCAGGCAAGTTAAGTTTACCTAACAAATTATCTACGCGGGCTTTGAGTTCGTCGACATTCTCAGCGAATACTTTTATTTTGTATGACTGCTCGCCAAAATCATCCCATAAAACTAACGTAGTTACGCCTACGCCCTTAGGCACAATAGTGAATTCTTTTTTACTTACCTGGCCTACGCCTATAACAGTCGGATTACCAATGGCAATACGAGTTGGGTTGCTTGCTGACATAATTTTAAACCCGTTCTTATATATTTTAATAACTTCGCTATCATCCAAGACGGTATCTAAAGTATAGCTACTGCTTGGATGAGCGCCAAAAACCATGCTTGTTAAAAAAATGAGCAAAAATATTTTCTTCATTATTTTTCCTTTGTCATTTAGATAAAGGTACCCTTTCTTTATTCAAGCCCCTGATTATTTCAACGTACTCTGTCTCTCCTGTCTCTTTGATTTTAGGCTGAGGCGGGGCTATTTCTTCCTTAGGCGGCATTAAATACCTAAATAATGTGTCCCAACTGGCGGGCTGAGTTGCCTGCATTTGAGAATCCGCCGGCGAACGTAAAGTCAAGCGCAACTTCCCCTGTTCCTGGACAAAAGCGATAAGGTTCACGTCCTGCGGCGCCAGAGCAAGCGTAATCAACGGCGAACCTTCAGTCCTTCTCTCTGCTTCTCTCTTCCCCGCGCTCGCGCTTGATACCGCGCCTATATCCTGGCCTATCGCTAAAACTAAAACATTCTGAAACAAAGGCATCACCGCCATTTGATTAACCTGCTTACCGTCGGGCATTTGTACCGGCACAGGAATCAACGCGATCACATCCACATAATCTCCGGGTTTAACCAGTCCCGCTAATGCCGAAATATTATCTACTGATATAGTAACCGCTCTTTTCCCAACGGGAGTGCCCGCGGCTAAACCGCCTAACTCCCTCGGCTGAACCAGTTTACTCAAAGAAATCTGTTCACCTTTAGATATAGGAGCCAGCGCAACCATCCCTGAAACCCTATCCAGTGTAGCAACTACTTGCGGCTGGCGATATTGCTCAGGAATAATAATTGTTTCGATGTTTTCTGCCTCTATAGCTGCGCCCCGGGGAAGATCTTTTTTCGCGACTAATACCTTAACTTCATTCTTTGATATATTCTGCTCTATACTGGCTATCTTTCTTTTGGCCTCAACAATCACCTGATTACGCTGCTGGTCAATATAAGCCTTGGTCATAAATACAGCCATTAAAGCCAAAACAACGCCGATTATTATAATAATCTTCTGCTTTTGCATTTATTTTATTTCTCCCTCGTAAAATTCCAACTTTGAGTCACGGGAAAGTTTCCCAATCAAATCTTCAATTATTTTCTGCTGCTTTAAAAATGTCAGGCCGCTTTTTATATTATCCCATATTTCACTAAGGGATTTTTGTTTCCCGCCGCGCTTGGCCTCTAATTTTATAATACAATACCCATCAGGTGCTTTAAAAATACTGCTGATTTTGCCTACCTCCAAAGAATCGGAAAAAGCCACAGCGTCAAATTGAGCGGACTTTTGACCTTTCTTAATAAAACCCAAATCCCCTGAGTCATTGGCGCTTGCGGACTTAGAGCGGTCTTTAGCTAAAGTAGTAAAATCTGTTCCTTGTAAAAGCAGGATCAGTATATCCTTAGCATCCTGCTCAGAACCAACCACTATTTCACGTATCTGCCTCTCTTCAGGCTCCTTAAGCTCGTCTTTATAATTATTGTAATAATCTTCTATTTCCTTAGAACTTACTTCTACTTTTTCCGCTTCCTTGCGAACCAACTCCATTACCAAAAGGTCTTGTTTGGTTTTTTCAAGCGCCTGAGTGATCTCTTCATTTCTATCCAAACCCCTGTTCAGGGCTTCTTGATAAAGAAGCGTGCGGCGGACCATCTCATTTTTCAGATAATCTATTTTCTTATCTCTGGCGGTAATCTTGGCTTCGGGCTTATCTGCAGGCACCATGGCATTATAAGCTTCCAATTCTTTGTTCAAGTCCTCTAATGTCACAGCCTGATTATTTACCTTGGCTATAATCGTACCTTTAACCACCACGGAAGAAGTAGGCGCTTCTTTGATTTTAGGCTTAGGAAGGCTAATTTTCTCGCAACCTATTAAAAGCGATAAAATAAAAACGCAGATTGACGCAAAAATAATGTGGGGCTTCATTGCTCCTCCTTGCCCATAAGGGCACACCCGCGCAATTCCTATAAGCGCGGGGTGTTAACTATAAGCGTGTACCGGCCTATCAGATAAGGCCGGGTGTTAATCGTTTACTCTTTCTTAATTTCGTTAATTATTCGGATTAATAAATCAACAATCTTAGCTATAAGAAAAAGAAGAAAAAAGAAAAAGGCATACATTACCAAGACTATGGCGCCCATCCAACGAGAACTACCGGGTGAAGTATTAAAAATAATAGACAAACCCCCCAAGACTCCAAAAAATAAAAAAAACCAGGAAAATATTTTAACTACTAAACTGGAAATTTTTAAGAAACCTAATTGATTACGCATTATATCTCCTTTGTTGTTTACCTTTGTTGTTTAGTTTTACCATGGACTTAAATAAAAATCAAGAACAATTTATTATTTTTTAAGGGGACGGTTCTATTTTTTATATAATATCAAAGAATAAAAACGATGAAAAAATAGAACCGTCCCCTTGATTTGTAATTATTTCCAATCTATTTCAAATACACGAATATATTTCAACCCTTCCTGTTCTTGTATAAATGGTTTAAAATATTTAAGTCCTGCCCCGTTCAAAAAATACAGGCGTACAAAAATACTACGCGCCAATTCACGATCAAGCATAAGCGCATAATAATCCTGTCCAATTTTAAAAATCAATGTTGAAAAATCCAGGGTATCACCAGGATAAACAATCTCTCCTAAAATACCCTGCTCAAAGATAAATAAACTTTTTGGCCTTTGATAGGAATTATTAATATATAAATATGCACTTTTCTCTTTAGGCAAATATATTAAGCCATTATCAAATAAAACAATGCCATCTTTTTCTTGAGACTTTGATAATTTACTCTTAAATGACAGTTTGCTGGAAACCCAGCCGCTTAAATCTTCTCTACGGATTAAAGCAAGTTCTTTAGAAAATTTCTTTATCTGTTTTTTATTTACGCCTAATTTCTCGATGCACTCTATGGATCTGCCATTATCTTTATTATCCAGCGCGCTTGCCAGATAAACCTTAATAAAATCCCAATTCCCTAAAAATGATATACTTGGCATAATCTGCAACATTGAATACGCAACCAAAAAATAAGCCTTACTGGAAGGTTTGCCAAAAATTAGCTCTAAGGCCGCCTCTTGATCAGCTTGCGATAAATACTCTGACAAAATATTTTTTGCTTTTTCTTTATCCACAAGCAGCACCTTTTTTAATAAAATTAAAGAAGCAAAAGGATCATGGACATTTCTATCAATAATCTCAAAAGCTTTATTCCCTCCGTTATTAAGCATGCGTAAGATCGCTATTGCCTCCTCCTCATTTTCAGTTATAAATACATTAGCCATCCAATATGTCTGAGGAATATTCTGGGTCTGGCCATCAAGAATAACTTTACGCTGGGCGACTATTTTGATCCAATCACCATAATCCCACCATGAATTTAATATTGCGTTTTTAGGAGTATTGTCTTTTATCTTAGTAAGCACATTATGCCAAGTATTATTCATACTCGGAAAGATCTCTTTTGCAACCCGATTAGCTTGATAGACAGAAGACAAAACAAATGCAATTAGCAATAATCTTATTACCTGAGTGATCAAGAAATTTTTCTTGTAAAAGCGGAGAGTTTCCGTTAAAAGCCAGCCTAAAGAAATTCCCAAAGGTATAAGAAGGAACATGGTAAACCGCGCACCTTTTGAACAAGCATATAACATGCATACAGACCATACAAACAAAAGGCCAATAGTCTCCTCTTGGGGCCCTAAATATTTTTTACTTCTCAAGGTACGCAAGAATAAAACAAATATAAAACTTAAAGAAACAACAACCAGAGGCAGGCTCCCTATCAAATCAGATATTTCATTTAAATTTGTTTTTCTCAATTCACTCACAGTAGCAAGTACATTTGGCCACACTGAAACTACAAATATGCTATTTAAAGACATGACACCTTTTATTTGCAAAAAGAGAGCTTTAAAAGGTGCCTCACCAGAAAACAAAAAAACAAATTGCAAGGTTAAAATAACAAAGGAAGCTACTAAAAACCCCCGCTGTTTCAATAACGTAACTCCTCTGGCCTCATAGCGTGCAGGCAATAAGACAATCTTGACTAATGAATAAATTTCAAAAATTATGATGATCAAAAGGATAAACCACCAATATCCCCAAGTAAAGGAAAACAAACCCAGTAACATCGACGACAAGAATAACCATCCAAGCCTAGCCTTTGGGCTTTTTACTGTTAAGGCGTTAAGATAAAACCAAGTAACTAATAACGGGAACAAAAGATTTAATACATCTGTATCAAACCAGCCGACACAGCTACGCGATAAAAAAATAGGCGCCAATCCAACAAAGAGACAAGATATAAATGCTCCTAGATTTCCAATGCGTGATAGGCAGAATAAATACATGACAAGCAAAAAAACAGCGACGAAAAATAAAGGCATATAGAATAAAAAAATAGAAATGGGTAAGGAACTATTTACGTAAGAAAAAGCCTTATAAAGCCAGGCGGAAAGATAAAAAAGAAAGTGGTACGAAACTACCTCGCCGCCTTTCGGAGCAAGTATCAGCCCGTCTATTTGTTTTCCGTTAACAATGGTATCCCCGGGATAACCAAAACGGTACACGTTTTCAGTATATCCAGACCAACGCCAACCATCAGTCTCCATAAGGTATGTTTGTCCATTTTGATCTTGATATTTGCTTTTTAATTCAAAATACTGCCGATCAATATCTTTTTTAATCTTTGACCAATTGCCTCTCTCGTATTTTAGAACCGATCTCTTTAATAATTGCTTCTTAGCTAGAGGATTAAAATCAGATGAAGTTATATTTATTTCATTCTTTATTTTTTTCTGAATTTCTTTATGAACTATACCGCGCGCTTCTTTTTTAAGTTGCGGGAAATAAGTGGGGAAAAGTCGAAAATAGAAATTGATAATTAAAACTGCGCTTAAGAGGCAAATTGCAGCAATATTTCTTCTCATTTTATAGTTTTATTTTATTACAGTCCTATTTTAACACTAACCGGCCCCGCAGCTGCGCCGCAAGACTCGGTTAGCGATCTTAATAGCCCCAACCGGATTTGAACCGGTGTTTACAGCCTGAGAAGCTGACGTCCTAGACCGGGCTAGACGATGGGGCCAAAAAATATGCAAAATTATTTTACTATATATGTGTCTTTAGTCAACAATTATATTGACCCTCCTATATTTACATTATATACTAACTCCCATGAATATAAGCCTGGGCTTCAGTGAAAATCAAGACCATATCCAAGCCGCTAATGAAGCGGTTAGCCAGGCGATAGTTGGATTAGGGAAAAACCGCGGGGATGTAGCAATTATCTTTACCACGATAGAGTTTGCACATCCGCTAGTTTTAAAAATCGCAAATAATTTATTAGGCGATATCCCCATATTAGGCTGCAGCAGCTTAGGAATTATAACCAATAAAGGGATATTTAAGCACGGATTCGCCATCCTGTTAATTAACTTGAATCAACAAACATTTTTAAATGTCGCCTCGGTTAAAGATGTGAACAAAAAAACACCTATTGCCGCTGGCAGGGAATTAGGAGAAAAATTATTGTATGGTTGCAAAGATGTGCGCAGGAGCCTAAGTTTAATTTTTTCGGATGGGTTAATATCGGATGGAACAAGCTTAATCAACGGGCTTCAGGAAAATCTAGGCAGAAGCTTTCCTTTAATCGGCGCCTCTGCCTCGGATAACCTTGCCTTTACAAAAACTTTCCAATATTTTAATAAAGACGTGCTTACAGATTCATGTTGCGGGCTGCTTTTTGGCGGGAAAATAAATTTCGGATTCGGGATTAAACATGGATGGAAGGCTTTAGGAAAAATACGTTACGTTACCAAAGCTGAAGGCAATATTATTAAAGAAATTAACGGCGAGCCCGCGGTAAAACTTTATGAAGACTACTTTGCTAAGGACGTTTTAGAGCTAGCTAAGGAACTGCGGCGTATATCTATCTTCTATCCGATAGGTATTTATCTTCAGGGAGAAAAAGAATATCTTCTGCGCAACATTCTCTCTATAAAAGATGACGGGTCACTAGTTACCCAGGGAGACATTCCTCAAAATAGCCAAATACGATTGATGATCGGTACTAAAGATTCCTGTCTTGCCGCGGCAGCAGCCTCATGCATTGAAGCAAAAAGGAATCTCGGGGCGCAGAAAACAAAATTCGTGATGGTTTTTGATGCAGCATCAAGATTCACTCTTTTAGGCAGGCAGTGCACAAAAGAACTTGAAATAATTAAAGCGGCCTTCGGTGAAAATACCCCTTTGATAGGAATCTATACTTACGGTGAACAGGCGCCGCTTAAATCTATAAATTATCTTGGCCGGGCTTATTTCCATAATCAAAGTATCAATGTCCTGGCTCTAGGAGAACAATAAAATGTTAAGTTTTATTTTTATTAGCTTTTGTTTAATTGTCACCAGCCTCGTAATATTCCTGCTTTCTAAGATACAAGCATCAAAAGAGAAAGACAAACAGATAGAAACATTAAAAGCTTCTCTTGAAGAAATGGATGAGCAGGCCAAACTAATTATGCGCACAGATATGGAATTAAATAAAACCCAGGAAGAACTGGATAAAAAGATCTCCGGGCTTGATATCCTGCAAAAGCTATCCCGGGATATCAGTACTACCTTAGAAGAAAAACAGATTTTTAAGAAAATAAGCACCGAATATTTAGAAGGGCTGGGGTTTGAAAAATCCCTTGCTTTTTTATGGAATGATTTAAAGAGAGAGTTTCATCCATGTTTAAACCTTGGATATAACGATGTTGAATCCGAAAAAATAAAAATCTCTGTTAATGCCGATAAAGATCGCTACTTGGATTTAATTCACAGCGGCAAAGCTGCCTCCTCTGTATCAATTCCCAATAATTTTTTAACAAAAGATAAGATTTATCAGCTGTTCGGAGTGCGTTCATTTATTATTTGCCCCATATTGGCTCAAGAAGGAAACCAGGGCTTTATCTTCGTAGGCACCCAAAATATTGAAGCCTGCATAACCGAAGGAGAACAAGAACTTATTACTATCCTGACTAATCAAATCGGCCAGACTTTAGATAACGCCCGGCTTTTTGAAAAAACCTGGAGATCGCAGCAAGAACTAGAAGTAAAAGTTGAGGAAAGAACCCGCCAACTTACTCAAACGTTAGAAGAAGTAGGTAAGATAAGCAAGCGCAAAAGTGACTTTATCTCCAGCGTATCCCACGAGCTAAGAACCCCTCTAACATCAATTAAGGGTTATGCGGCCATCTTACTTGCCGGTAAATTAGGATCCGTGCCGGATGAGATAAAAAACCGGCTTGAGAAGATCAACCGTCATAGTGACGAATTAGTACATATGGTAAACGATTTGTTAGATATTTCACGAATTGAATCCGGCAAAGTAAATATGCATATGGAAAGCTTGGAGTTGAAATACATCACTGATAAGGTGGCAGATTTGCTTTCTGAGCAATTAAAAACAAAAAATATCTCCTTTAGCAGCAATCTGCCTGAAGATTGCCAGAAAATATTGGCTGACCGCAGCCAGATTGAAAGGGTATTCATTAATTTAGTTGGCAACGCGCTAAAATTTACGCCTGAGAATGGAAAAATAAGCATAACCGCACATCGCTCAGGCAAAATGATCCAAATAGATGTTACCGACACTGGCTTTGGCATCCCCGAAGATGCCCAGGAAAAAATATTTGAAGAATTTTTTCGCGTGGAGAATACCATTAATCAGGAAGTAAAAGGCACTGGCTTAGGGCTTACTCTAGTCAAACACATTATCGAAGCGCATCAAGGAAGGATATGGGTAAAAAGCAAGCTTGGCGAAGGTTCAACTTTTAGTTTCACTCTTAATACTGCTTAAAAAAATTTATGAATATAAGAATACTTATTGCTGACGACGATCCGGATATAAGAGATGTGCTTAAAATTACTCTCGCGGAAGAAAATTACGAAACTATTGAGGCAAAAAACGGTGAAGAAGCTTTAGAAATAATCCGCTCAAGGCCCCTGGACCTAGTCCTTTTGGATTATAAAATGCCGAAAATGGACGGATTACAAGTGTGCGATTTAATTAAAAAAGATTTGCTGTTAGCTCATTTGCCGATAATCATGGTTACGGGTAAAGGCGAGATCAGCGATAAAATCGACGGGATTGATTCCGGAGCAGATGATTATATTGTTAAGCCTTTCGAGCCTAAAGAACTCTTGGCCAGGATACGCATGGTATTAAGGCGAACTAAAAGAGATCTTGAAGCAAACCCGCTTACCCGCCTGCCTGGTAATATAGCAATACTTAATGAACTTTCAAATTGCATCGAAAGCAAGAAACTTTATGCAGTTTGTTATGTTGACCTGGACAAATTTAAAGCCTACAATGATAAATACGGTTTTGAACACGGAGATGACGTGATCCGCGAAACCGCACGCATATTGCTTGCAGCAACTAAAGAATACGGTAACGAACAGGATTTTGTGGGGCATATCGGAGGCGATGATTTTGTAGTTATAACTACCCCGAATTCAGCAGATAAAATTTGCGAAAAGATTACCCATGATTTTGATAAGATTTCGCCGTCATTCTACAACAAGGAAGACAGGGAAAGCGGTTTTATTGTTGGATATGACCGACAAAAACAAATCCATAAAATCCGCCTACTTTCTGTATCTATCGGCGTAGTAACTAATGAAACGCGTAATATTACGCATGTAGCTCAAATCGGTGAAATTGGAGCAGAGCTAAAAAAACTGGCTAAGAACGTAGAAAAAAGTAATTACGTTAAAGATAAGCGGCAGAATAAATAGGGACAGTGGCTAATTTTCTTAATTCGTAGGGGAGGTTTAAACCTCCCCTACGATGTTGATAATTAGCCACTGTCCCTATTTATTGGTGCGCGGGGAGGGAGTTGAACCCTCACGCCTTACAGCACTACCCCCTCAAAGTAGCGTGTCTGCCATTCCACCACCCGCGCGCAATCTAATTTACCAATTAAAAATTATACAACAACAGGATAAAATATCAAAGAAGTTATTTATTTCTTGGGCCAACGGATTGAGGTGGTGAAGGAACAACTACCTCTTAAATTGCTCTTTGATATGGGGCCTTGTAAAATAATAAATCGCTAGGGCGGAGATAGCGATATCTATCGCATAAATAAACCACAAAGAAGCCCAGGTAATCATGTTTGTGTATGCTGGGGAAGTCAACTGGCAGGAGCCGGATACAGGATACATATTTTTAACGACAATCTGCGAATGATTAATCAAAGCATCAAAAGGATGCCTCCAATAAATTATAGAGATAGTAAACCAGGAGAAAATTAGGGCGAACTTACGGAATATTTCCTGCCGGCGGAAGATTCCTATGCCTAAAGCCAACTCAAATATCCTGTTTAGTATTGAAAAAAGGTAACGCAAGAATATTGTTTTTTCAGTGGCGGGCTGAAAAATCGTGCTATACCAAGAGTAGTAATTTGGCGTCAGTAACTTAAAATAAAGCTGAAAAAGCGAATCTACAATAAAATACAAACCAAAAAGCGTTACACCGAGAGCGAATTTCTTTTTCATTTTTGCCCCTTTAACCTAAAGACACTTTTTAAAAACCATACAATAACCAACGGCTTAAGTAATACCCTCCCTGCCAACTTACAAAAAAAAGAAGCCAAAAAAATAGAATTGATGGTGAAAAGAAAACAGTTAAATATCTGATGAACCAAAACCAAAGATAAACGCTAAAAACAGAGATCTGCTTTGGCTTAAATACACAGGTTAATATATCATATTTACGCCAATCAAGCGAATTAATCCTGTTTTCTTTTTTTAGGCGGAGGAATAAATCTGTCCCCGGAAAAGGCGTTAAAATCAACAGGTAAATATGCCAGATCCCGGAGCGCACCAAAAACCATAATAATTTTAAATAATCAAAATTGCTGTAATGGTCTAGGCCAATGATAAAAGAACCAAAAATCTTTATTTTATGAGCTTTAATATTATTAATGGCAATTTTATAATCCTCAGCCGTTTGAATCTGCTTTAAAGATGTCTTGGGGTAATCTTTTGAATATATACTTTCAAAACCAATTAATAGCCTCTTGCATCCGCTCTCTTTAGCCAACCATAAAATTTCTTCGTCAAAGCCAATATCAATTGAACAATTGCCTATCCAGGAAACTTTCAAAGGAATCATCTCTTTAAAAAGCTTTTTTGCGTAATCTGGGCTTGAATAAATATTATCGCAACGAAATATTACCATTGGCCTACGGATAAAAAAGGCACGCTTAGCCTTTTTAATCCTCTTAATGATTTCGATTACTTGTTCTGTCTTGGTAAAACGCAACCACGTAGATATACGCGCGCAGAAATCACAATGATATTTGCACCCGCGGGCGATATGGACGCCTGCCAGACTAAGCAGGCGCGGGTCTAGATGTAAAAAATAGTCATAAACAGGAGTAAAAAAATCTTCCAGCGATTCGCCTTTGTATACCTTTTGCAGGTGATTGTTTTCGAAATCTTTGATCACCTGAGCCCAAACTGACTCTGCCTCCCCAATAACAATGCTATCTGCATGCTCAGCCGCCTCAAGCGGCAAAGCAGTTACATGAGGGCCTCCTAAAACCACTTTAGAGCCGGCGAGCCTGAATTTATCTGCCAGGCGATAAGCTTCAAAAGCAGTAGAGGTTAAACAGCTGATACCAATGAGTTTTCCGCCGGAAAAGTCGCTGCCAAACCAAAACTGTTTTAAATTAATTATTTTAATCTTATAATCTACGGGAGTTAAAGCGGCAAGCGTTAGTAAAGAATATGAAACAGGGTTCCCTGTGCCAATCCTCTGGATAATATTAACCAAGAAACGGGAAAGGCGCGGATTAACAATAGGATTAATAAGAATCAGTTCTTTATTGATTTTTCACCCTTGAATCTTTAATGCAGGATTACCAAGCCTTAATTAGTTGCCCCGCATGGAATCGAACCATGATAGCCAGATCCAGAATCTGAAGTCCTACCGATTAGACGACAGGGCAGATGATTTACGAATTGGTTAATTATACCCGATTTTAGAAAACCTGTAAAGCAGCATCTAGATAAAAAGCCGGGATAAACCCGGCTTAATATGAATTACTTAAAAACAATTAACTATTAGTTTATTCCTAAGGCATTACCAGAGCTTATCTTTTATCCACGCGTCGGCCTTTTGGATTGAATTATAATCTTCTTTAGCCCCTTCTTTTACGCCTTCGGCAAACCCGCCACCAGCACATGTTATCCCTTTAACTAAAGTACAACCGCTAGCCAAAAAAACAAAGACGAAAAAAACAACCCACAAAAATGACTTTTTAACCATTATTTCCCTCCCTCTACCTACGACTTGAGCATTTAGAGCAATCTCACCACTAATAATATCAGATTCCACAAATTTATCAAGTCTTTCTACAAAATAGGGGATTTTGATTTTTAGTAGGGATAAAAATAAAAGCGAGGGGAAATTTTTTGGCTTTAATTCCTGGGCATTGCCTGCCCGCTGGTAGTTTACCCCTCGCCTTATTCTATATGTATCAATTAACTATAACACATAAACAAGGCGGTTTTCAAGTGGCAAACGGATTTATTTTTTTACCCATTTAAGCAACCTTGCTTTGCTACGATCTCGTCCAAGATAATAAATGACTTCAAATAACCCCGGGCCAACAGTTTTTCCGGTGAGCGCGACACGTATAGGATGAATCAATTTTTTGGCCTCAATCCCTAATTCAGAAACTAACTTACGGAAGCTATCCTCAATATTAACTATATCAAAACTAGCTAAATTATCCAACCTCTCAGAAAAAAGTTTAAACTCTTTTGATAAATCGCAAACTAGATATTTCTCTTTTGCTACTGCATCAATTACGGGTTCATCAAGAAAAAAGAAATCCGCCCAATCTACAAAATCATTTATCCGGGGTAATCTGGCCTGAAACAACTTGATTAAAGTTAAAAGATAAGCGCGGTCATAGCTATCTTTATTAATATAATTTCTTTCTGCTAGTAAAGGGATGAGTTCCTCAGCTAATTTTTCAGGGTCCGCATTTTTAAGGTATTGGTTGTTCATCCAATCCAGCTTCTTTAAATCAAAAGTTGCTGCCGTCTTATTTACGTTCTTTATATCAAATAATTTTACTGCCTCTGGGATATTAACTACCTCGCGGTTATCGCCTGGAGCCCAACTAAGCAATAAAAGATAATTAAGCAGCGCTTCGGATAAATAACCCATCTTACGATAATCGCTAATAGCCGTAGCTCCTGTTCTTTTAGAAAGCCTGCCTCCATCCACTCCCATAATTAAGGGAAGGTGCGCAAATTCAGGCAAACTAAATCCCAAAGCGGAATAAAAAAGCATCTGTTTAGGAGTATTGGATATGTGATCATCCCCGCGGATAATATGCGTAATATTCATCTCTGCGTCATCTACTACACAGGCAAAATTATAAGTAGGCGTGCCATCAGACTTAATCAACACCTGATCTTTAATTAAGCTCGCGTCAAACTCAATTTTTCCGCGGATTAAATCATTTACGCTTATTTTCTGAGGAACCACTTTAAAAATTATCGCTTCTTTTCCTTCGGGAGATTTTTCAATATAGGCTAGCCCTTGCTTAAGCAACTTTTCCGCGTGCATGCGGTATCTATCAATTCGCTGGCTTTGATAATACAATTCATCCCAATTAAAACCTAACCATTTGAGGCTAAAAAGTATTTCATCTACAAATTCTTTTTTAGAGCGCTCTTTATCCGTATCTTCAATTCTTAAAACAAACTTACCCTTTTGTGACTGCGCGAAAAGCCAGTTAAATAATGCAGTCCGCCCTCCTCCAATATGTAAATTTCCCGTCGGACTAGGTGCAAATCTTACTCTAACCATTTGCTAACTTTTCTCCACTTCTTAAAGCCTTTTCATTAATCTCTAAAATGTTCGTTTTCCCGGCAGGGGCCATAAACTTAAACACTTCAAGCATCAAATCAATCTTTATAGCTTTCTTTTTAAATAGATAACAGCCCAACGCCACCATATTAGCTACTTTTATATTACCTAGCTTTATAGCAATATCAGAAAAAGGGAACTGCAATATATCTACTCTTTTGTTTATGCCAGCCTTAGCTAAAGAAGAATTTAGAATTAACAATCCGCGATCTTTTACCCTACCACCAAATCTTTCAAATGAAGGATTATTCAAAATAATAACCGTATCTGCCTTATCGATATAAGGTGAACCGATCTCGGAGTCAGAGATAGTGACCATACAATAGCTAGTCCCTCCGCGCACCTCTGGGCCATAAGCAGGAAACCAGGTAACAAACTTACCCAAACGCATAGCTGCTTCGGCTAAAACCTTGCCTAATAACATTACGCCCTGGCCACCGCTTCCCGCGATAATTATGCGCTCAATCATTTAATCCTTCCTAAAGGAAATTCTTTTTGCATTACATCCCTAATCCAATCCAGGGATTCTTTGGGGCTTCGCCCCCAATAAGTCGGACAAGGAGATAAAATTTCTACCAGAGAAAAACCCAAATTATTAATTTGGTTTCCAAATGCCTGTTTTATAGCTTGTTTAGTTTTTAATACCTCTTGCGGGTTATGCATTGATACACGCTCAATAAAACAGACACCAGGTAGCAGCGCTAGCATCTCAGAAATTTTTAAAGGATAACCATGTTTTTCTTTTTCTCTGCCTTCGATAGAAGTAGAAGTCTTCTGGCCTAAAAGCGTAGTAGGAGCCATCTGGCCCCCGGTCATCCCATAAACTGCATTGTTAATAAAGATTACCGTTAAGTTCTCTCCGCGATTTGCCGCATGAATAGTTTCATTTGTGCCGATAGCCGCTAGATCCCCATCCCCCTGATAAGTAAAAACAATATTTTGCGGATGCACTCTTTTTATAGCGGTGGCAACAGCCAAAGCCCTGCCATGAGCTGCCTCTGAGCAATCAAAATTCCAATAATCATAAGCAACTACAGCACAACCTACCGGAGCTATGCCAATAACCTTCTCTCTTATACCTAATTCATCAACTACCTCAGCAATTAGGCGATGCGCAATCCCATGGCCACAACCCGGACAGTAGTGCGTAGGTAAATCATATAGCACTTCTGGGCGCGTAAATATCTTTTCCATTATATTTTCTTAATCCTGTTAATAATTTCTTTTTCACTAGGCACGCCGCCGCCTGAGCGGCCAAGAAATTCTATTTCCTGCCTGCCATTAACTACTAACTTTACATCTTCAAACATCTGGCCGTAGGACATTTCAACTACCAGGTATTTTCTTTTTTTATTTCCAAATTTAAAAGCTGCTTCGGGAAACGGCCAAAGAGTAATTGGCCGGATCAATCCTATTTTCTTGCCCGACGACCTTAATTGGTTAATTACGCTTTTGGCAATACGCGCCATTGTGCCATAGGCCACAATAACAACTTTAGCATCATCTAAAAATAAGCCCTCAAAAAGTGCTTCTTTCTTTTTAATCATTTCATACTGTTTCTGTAATTTAAGGTTGGCTTCTTCTAAAGCACCTTCACGCAAGAAAAATGATTTAACAATATTCGGCTTTCTTTCAACGCATCCGCAAAGCGCCCAAGGTTTTGCTGTAACAGCTTTAATTTTTGCGCATGATAACTCAATCGGCTCCATCATTTGGCCTAAAATCCCATCGCCCAAAATCTCGACCGGGATACGATACTTATCCGCTAAATCAAAACCTTTCTGCGTCAAATCATACGCCTCCTGTACAGAACCGGGAGCCAAGACTATTAGATGATAATCGCCATGGCCTCCGCCACGGGTAGCTTGAAAATAATCTGATTGCGCAGGAGCGATATTGCCTAAACCAGGGCCACCGCGCATAATATTAACAATTACCGCCGGAAGTTGTGCTCCGGCAATATAAGATATCCCCTCCTGCTTTAAGCTTATCCCCGGGCTTGACGATGAAGTCATTGACCTTGCCCCTGCTGCAGAAGCGCCATAAACCATACTGATCGCTGCTAACTCTGATTCTGCCTGAATAAACACACCATTAGTTTTAGGCATATGTTTAGCCATATAGGCAATAAGTTCATTTTGCGGAGTAATAGGATAACCAGCATAAAAACTGCATCCTGCCTGTATTGCCCCTTCGGCAATTGCTTCATTACCCGAAATTAATATTTTTTTCTTTAACATATTTATTTATACACCTCTATACAACAATCCGGGCAGATCACTGCGCACTGCATACAACCAATGCAATCAGCAGATAAACTAAACTCTACAAAATTCAATCCCCGTTTATTCAAACTTGAGCTTTTCTTAATCAAACCCTTGGGACAAAAACTTACACAAAGAAGGCAACCTTTGCATTTATCAGAATTAATTATAATTTTAGCCATTGCCGTTATAGAACCTCTCGTATGCTTTTTGCAATCCCCTGCGCAGTTAATCCATATTTCTCTAAAAGTAAATCTCTTGCCCCATGCGGAATAAATTCAGATGGCAAACCAAACCGCAGGACCTGTTTATCAAGCTCTTGAGCAACAGCAGTGCCAAAACCAGCATCCACAACTCCTTCTTCCAATGTAAAAACAAAATTTGTTTTTCCGCAAACACTTCTAATTAAATCCATATCTAATGGATACACAAATCTAGCATTAATTAAGCCACCCGAAAGATTCTCTTTACTTAATATGTCAATAGCTTCGCTAGCTACCGAAACCATAGTTCCTAAGGCTATAATAGTAAAATCTCTAGCCTCTTTAATTAATTCAGCTTTACCTAATTTTAAAGGCGCACATGAATTCCCAGAAACAATGGCGCTGGCACGCGGGTATCTTATAGCTACTGGTTTGCCTAACCCCACAGCAAACTCTAACATTTTCTCTAATTCGCCTGCGTCTTTAGGCGCCATAATCACTAGGTTTGGAATACTCCTTAGATAGGCAATATCAAATATCCCCTGATGCGTAACACCATCTTCTCCTACAATTCCTGCCCGGTCAACAGCAAATATTACCGGCAGCCCTTGCAAAGAAACCTCTTGGATAATCTGATCGTATGCGCGCTGTAAAAATGTCGAGTAAATCGCCACCACCGGCTTTAAACCTTGTCTGGCAAGCCCGGCAGCAAAACAAACAGCATGCGGCTCAGCAATGCCGCAATCAAAAAATCTTTCTGGAAAAATATCACGGAACTTATCCAGTCCTGTTCCCTCTGGCATAGCCGCGGTTATGGCAACAATACGTTTATCCATTGTGCCCAGTTTTGCTAACTTTATACCAAATATTTCAGTAAAACTTTTCTCCTCAGTTTGATCTTTCTTAACTAAAACCTCACCTGTATTGATATCAAAACAGCTGATCCCATGAAATCTTACTGGATCCTTTTCAGCAAACGAACATCCTTTGCCTTTTTTAGTAACTACATGTAAAAGCCGCGGCCCCTTAATACTCATAATATTTTTTAGTGTAGTCGTTAATATGCTTAAATCATGGCCATCAATAGGCCCAAAATAGCGAAATCCCAACTCTTCAAAAAGTACCCCAGGAACAAAAAGCCCCTTTAAACCTTCTTCGAATTTACTCATAAGTTTTATCAAACGGCTTCCCCGAGGTACTCGAGATTTTAGAAAATTCTCCACGTTATCATGAAAACGATTATATACTGGCAAAGAAATAATTTTATTCAAATAATTGCTAATTGCTCCGACATTAGGGGCTATACTTAGTTCATTAGTATTTAAAACCACTAATATATCTTTTTTTAAGTGGCCGGTATTATTCAATCCCTCAAAACAAAGGCCGCCACTTAAGGAACCATCACCGATAACACAAACAACTCGAAACTTTCCTTCTTCAGGCATTAAATCCCTGGCGCAAGCTAACCCTAAACCCAAAGAAACTGCATTCGAACTATGCCCGGTAGTAAATGGATCATAATCTGACTCATCTTTGGAAGGAAATCCACTCAATCCCTGATATTGCCTAAGTGTAGAAAATTTAGTATTACGGCCGGTTAATAACTTGTGCGCATACGCCTGGTGACCCACATCAAAAATAATCTTATCGCGTGGGGTATCCAGACAATAATGCAAAGCAACGATTAATTCTACCGCTCCAAGGCTTGAAGCAAGATGCCCGCCGGTTTGCGAAACTACTTCGATTAATCTTTGCCTGATCTCCTTAGATAAACAATTAAGCTGCTCTAAACTTAACTGTTTTATATCTCGAGGAGAATTTATTTTCTCTAATAACATATTATTTTTCTTCTGTCTGGGTATCGTCAAATTTCTCTAAACCAAATTTACCGTCTTTTTTCATAAGTAACTCTACTTTACGCTGCGCGCTGGTTAATGTTTGAGAACAAGACTGCGCTAATCGCACACCCTCTTCGTATTTCTTAAGCGACTCCCCCAATGTAATCTTGCCGCTAGAAAGTTCTTCAACAATCTTCTGTAATTTCTTTAAATCTTCCTCAAACATTGGTTTTTCTTTCACCCAGTCCTTCCTTTCTTGTTAACCCAACCCTTTGGAAGAGCTGGATTCATCATTAATTACCTCCTGCACTAAACTAGTAAATGCACCAATATGTAAAACTGTTTTTAATTTATCTCCTGGTTTAATCTGAGCGATATCTTTAACAATTGCGCCTTGTGTCATAAGCATACTTAAGCTATAACCACGCGATAATATAGCTAGCGGACTTAATGACTCCAGCCTTTGCATTAAAGAACTGCTGCGCTCGCCCGCCAACTCAAAAGCATGCCGCATATTATAATTTAACCCGGAAAAAAGCTCATCCAAAAGCTGCTGTTTTTCCAAAAGGCGATCTGCCGGGCTCTTTAGCATATGCGTAAGTCCGATAAGCCTGTTTTTTAATTCGTTGACGGTATTAGTTGCCGCAAACTCTAATTCATGCCTTAAACCATCAAGTTGCGCAAGCAAACTATTTTTCTTATCTACAATAATCTTAGCTGCCGCAGATGGCGTCTCTACAAAAACATCTGCAACTAAATCTGATAAAGTGGTGTTAATCTGATGCCCCACTGCCGAAACAACTGGAAGCCTGGAATTGTAAATTGCGCGAGCAACTTTTTCTTCATTAAAACTCCAAAGGTCCTCTGTGCTGCCACCACCGCGGCTAACAATAATCAAATCTATCCCACCAAAAGAATTAAACTCCTCTACTGCTTGCGCAATCTCGTTAGCCGCGTGTTCGCCTTGCACGCGCACAGAACGGATAACTACATCTACGCATGAGGCGCCTTTTTTAAGAATCTGTAAAATATCGCGTACAGCTGCACCTTTATCAGATGTAACAATGCCAACAGAAAAAAGCATTAACGGCAGCATTTTTTTATGCCCTAAATCAAATAAACCCTCCTGCTCTAATTTTTTCTTTAACTGTTCAAATGCCAGTTGTTGGCCACCTTTGCCTTTAGGCTCTATTCTCTCAATAATAATTTTATACTGGCCGCTGGGCCCATAAACATCTACTTTTCCAAAACAAATGACCTTAAGGCCGTCTTCAAGTTTGAATTTTAATCCTTTATTCGCATAAGCAAACATCGCTGCCCAGATTAGTGCGCCCTGATCTTTAAGTGAAAAATAAAAATGCCCGCTGGAAGCAGCTTTAAAATTAGAAACTTCCCCTTCAATCCAAACCTCTCCGACCTTCTCCTCAAGCATTCCTTTAATCACCTGAGTGATTTCGGAAACAGTATAAATATGCTTATGGTTTTTCTGCATCTTTCACCACTTTTTTAACAGTATCCGGATTTACCTCAACTACCGGAACTACCGGCTCCGGCGGCTTTTTCTTAAAAACTAACAACTGCACTGAATAAGGGCTTAACTCTAATGTCGCTAGGTAACCTTGATTAAGATCAACTTCCTTTTGTTCACCTTCACTAAATTCGCAATCACGATTGCATTTACTGCTCACCGTATATTGGCTTAACATATACAAATCTTTTCTGCCTTTAAAAGAAACTTTTATTTTACGATTTGCAGCGGAAAATTTCTTGGCCAGAGTGTTCAACTCTATTGCCTGACTAAACATATCTTTTACTTTAGGCGTCAGGCGCAAAGTTGATAAACTTAACCCCCCGGAAAGAATTTTTTCTATGCGGTCAGATTTAACAATATCAAGAACTGACTTTTTCTCAGTTCTATTTAAATAAACTATATTGCGTGATAAATAGTTCAAAGCCACTTGCGGATCAATATAATTATAAATAAGCACAGCTAAATAATCCGCAGACTTTGTAGTAATTAGGCCTACAAAATCATCCCCTGAAGGACTCGGTAATAGTTCATTGCCCAAAAGATTGAGCATACGCAAGGTATTATAACTGGCCTTAGCATACCCTTTAGAATCAATACGCTCAGTATCAAAACCAAAAACACCCAGATTCCTATTTACCCCTTCCTTGTTATCTGCAAAATCCTCGAGTGAGAAATAAGTTTGGTAATCTACGCCAGCTTCATACATATTCTTCAAATGCGCAGGTATAAAACTTGCGGCAACAAAAGAATTCCTGCCTCTTTCTTTTAACATATTTGCCGGGCCATCAAAATTCCATTCGTCAATAACTAAAGGCAGGGAACTGGAAAAATTAAAATACTTTAACCACTCGCGGATAAGCTTGATAAAAGATTTTTGATAAATAGTACCCTGCTTCTCAAGTTTAGGATCAGATGAATAAGCATGCCAAGATATAAAATCAAGTGGCAGCCGGTAGTTATTGCAATATTTTATCAATTCATAAATTAAACTACGCTCCGGATATAAAATATCATTGGGTTGAGTATTTGCAAACCAGGAACTTACTGAAGGGCCGCCTAAGGGGATATGTATCTTAGTCTCAAGGCGTAACTCTTTTACTGCTTCGCCAACAATACGATAAAGATTAAGATACTCAGACCTTTCCCCTAAAAAGAAATCTTCCAGATCTGGAGCATTCCAAACCTCATACCAAATATTATATTTCTTATTACAGCTCAACTTACGAATCGTGTTTTTAACCAGCTCTTTATATGCCTTTAGATTATGCGGAGGGCTATTTTTATCAAGCACTCTTCCTAAGCCTGAAGGCGTACCGAATAAATTAAGAATAACTGTTCCACCGCTATCGCTGATTTTTTTTATAATTGTTTCGTAGTTATTTAGGAGGTTGGCTTGCGCGGTCTTATCCTGGGCTAATTGTTCAATCTCCCAGAGATTATATTGTATACGGTAAAGTCCAGCAAAACCTAAATCCGTTTGCAATTTTTCTAAGACGTCTTTAGCAGCTAATGTTTGTGGCCAAGTTATATCGCGATGCGCACCTCTGCCACTTAAATCAATATTGGGTTTATATATTTTAGGGATAGGCACTGCGAGGGAATTAAGATCTATATTAAATTCCAGTTCTTCTGGGCTTTGCGCTAGGCAAACCCCAACTAAAAAAAATACCAGAAAAAATAATAAAAAACCCTGCTTCTTATTCATCTAAAAGTTTTTTCTGTATTCTTAAAATCGAACACGCCTTACCCGTATTTTCATCTACTTCAATAAGGACGCCATGCAACTGTATATTTTCTTCAGCAACATTAAATTTTATCGGAATAGCACTTAAAAAACGCGTCAATACATCCTCTACTCTTCTACCAATTACAGAATCATACGGGCCGGTCATACCTGCATCAGTTATATAAGCTGTACCCTTCGGAAGAATCTTCTCGTCAGCAGTTTGGATATGTGTATGCGTGCCACAAAGAGCAGAAACCTTGCCATCTAGATACCAACCTAAAGCAACTTTTTCTGAAGTAGCCTCTGCATGGATATCCACAATGATAATTTTAGTTTCTTTAATCAACTCTTCAGCAGCCTTAAGCGTAGCCTTAAAAGGGCACTCCAGGGCATCCATAAAAACCCGGCCATTAACATTAATTACCCCAACCTTAATCCCTTTTTTAGATTTAAACACTGCCGCCCCACGTCCAGGAGCGCCACTAGGAAAATTTAATGGCCGTAAGATCCTTTCCTCGTTATTAATCAGTTCAAAAATTTCGCTTTTTTTCCAGATATGGTCTCCAGAGGTAATTACATCCACCCCGAAACCAAATAGCTCCTCAGAAACCTTAGAAGTAATCCCTGAGCCCCCGGATGCATTCTCAGCATTAGCAATCACAAAATCTATTCTATATTCATCTTTTAATCCAGAAAGTAATTTTGCAATTGCTTTTCTTCCTGGCGCGCCAACTATATCTCCGATAAAAAGTATCTTCATATTATTTGGCATACTCAATAGCGCGCATCTCGCGAATAACTGTTACTTTGATCTGACCGGGATATTCCATTCCCTCTTCAATCTTCTTACGTATATCTCTAGCCATTGCCGTTGCTTCATTATCATTTATTTTTTCCGGCTGCACAATTACGCGGATCTCGCGGCCAGCCTGAATAGCAAAAGATTTCTCAACCCCTTTAAATAAATTGGCAATGGACTCTAACTTATCTAAACGTTTAATATAAGTCTCTAATGTCTCTCTTCTAGCCCCGGGACGCGCTGCACTAATAGCATCAGCTGCGACAGCTAAAACTGCATACAGGCTCTGCGGCTGAGCTTCTTCATGATGCGATTCAATTGACCCAACCACTTCAATAGATTCATTATATTTTCTCGCTAGGTCCGCTCCCAGCTTAGCATGCGTTCCTTCAACTTGATGGTCTACTGCCTTACCAATATCGTGCAACAATCCAATCCTGCGGCCTAACTTAAAATCCAACCCCAGCTCAGAGGCCATGACTCCCAGTAAAAACGAAACCTCTTTGGAGTGTTGCAAGGCATTCTGCCCATAACTAGTACGATACTTAAGCCGGCCAAGAAGTTTGATTATCTCCGGATGCAAACCATTAACCTGGGTATCAAAAGCTGCGCGCTCACCCTCTTCTCGAATCTTCTCATCCATTTCTTTTTTAGTCTTCTCAACTATCTCTTCAATGCGCCCAGGATGAATCCTGCCGTCGCTGATAAGTTTCTCAAGGCTAAGGCGGGCGATCTCACGGCGCACTGCATCAAAACCTGATAAGGTAACTGCCTCCGGGGTATCATCGATAATTACATCAACCCCAGTTGCCATCTCTAAGGCACGGATATTTCTTCCTTCACGGCCGATAACTCTACCCTTCATTTCATCATTAGGTAAATTTACTACACTTACAGTTGACTCCACAGTATGCTCTGCTGCACAGCGTTGAATTGCGAGACTTATAATCTCACGGGCTTTTTTATCAGCGATACTACGCACTTCTTCTTCCTGACGCTTAATAAATATAGCCTTTTCATTACTTAATTCTTCATTAAGGCGGCTAAGCAAAATTTGCTTTGCTTCTTCAGTAGAAAGAGAAGAAATCTTCTGCAACCTTTCTTTTTCTTCAGCTATTAAACCATGCAGTTGATTATCTTTTATTTTCAATCCTTCTTCTTGCTGCTTTAGCCCGTCTTTACGTAGATCGATCTCTTTTTCCTTTTTCTCTGAGAGATCCAGCCTACGGTCAATATTTTCCTCTTTCTGAGTTAGCCTACGCTCAAGATTTACAATCTCTTGCCTACGATCCTTAGTCTCCCGCTCAAAATCCTGCCGCATTCTGTGTAAAAGATCTTTGGCTTCTAGCTCTGCTTCCCTACGCTTATCGAGCATCTCTTTTTTAGCAACTTCTAAGATATGCTCAGCTTCGGCTTCGGCGCTTTTTAACTTTTTTTCAGCAACATGTTTCCTTAAGAAATAACCTGAATATGTAGCAGCTCCTGCAATAACGATGAGAATAGCTATGTTGAGAATCATTTCTTTTCCTCCCTTTTAACCAAAAATAACAAGTTTGTTTGTAGGAGTTTAAGAGAAGATAATTTCCTTGACGCTTACATCATATGTGGTGGTGGGGATTAGGGGCAAGATTTGGAAATCAAAAGCCAGGCCTATGGAATATGTTTTATTAGAAAGCGAACCCAAGAAACGGTCGTAATAACCCTTACCGCGGCCTAAACGGTTGCCTTTTTTATCAAATGCTAAGCCCGGAACAATAACAAGATCTAAATCCTCCGGTTTAAGCAAATTTTCAGTTGCAGGCTCCCAAACTCCGTAAGGGCCAAGTTTTAATTTCGCATGATTTTCTAATATGGCTGGCTGCATAATTTCTTTATCTTTTCTACACATTGGCACACAAATAACCTTGCCTATTTTTTGAGCTTCCCTAATCATCTCTGCTGTATTTACTTCACCACCAAAAGCGATGTAAAACATCACTATCTTCGCCTTCCTAAAAGCCTTATTCTTTAAAAGTTTATTCAAAATAAACTTGCTTTTTCGGTTTCGCTCTTCATCCTCCTGTGTTTTTAATCTCAAAAGAATTTTACTACGTATTTGAGCTTTTGTCAACCCCGCACCTTTTATCTTATTCATATTTCTAAATTTACCGGTATCTAACATCTATCTTTTGAATTTTAAAAAGGTGCGGGGTCAACATAACTCACCCTATAAACAGATTTCACCTTCATGAGTATGCCCTTTATCTTCAAACGGAACAGGTAAACCCTGTTTTTTGTAATAATCTTTTAACGCTGAACGCAAAGCTTCCTCTGCCAAAACTGAACAGTGCATTTTAACCGCAGGCAGTCCGCCCAATGCCTCTGCAACTGCTTTATTAGTAATCGCTAAAGCGACAGTAATACTCTTGCCCTTGACCATCTCGGTAACTATAGAGCTTGTGGCAATAGCCGCACCACATCCAAAGGTCTTAAACTTAACATCTATAATTATATCGTTCTCTATTTTAAGATACATCTTCATTACATCACCGCAAACTGGATTACCGACGGTACCAATACCACTGGCGTCTGCAATCTCACCCGTATTTCTGGGGTGTGTAAAATGGTCCATGACTTTTTCGCTATAAGGAAGTTGTTCTGCCATATTATTTATTTAAAAGCAATTTATGCGGTTTACCGGATTTTTTATGATCCCGGGGTAAGCGGATTTCTTTCAAAGATTCTAGTTTTTTATTTTTTTCTAATTCTTTATAGATTAAAACCCAGGCGCAATCATTTTCATTATCAACTTCACATTTTCCTTTATTCACTCCTCCGCAGGGGCCATTTAAAAGTCCTTTAGGGCAAAGGGTCACTGGGCAAATTCCAGCAGTAATATCTAAAACACATTCCCCGCACATAGAACATTTTTCATAAAAATTGCCTGCTGCGTCCATAACCGCGCCAAAGATAGTATTATTCGCGGGTATAGTTGCCTGGGTGAGGCGATTATTATCTTTTACTGACTGTACCCCCAACCCACAGGCTAAAACTAAAATAGCCTCAGAATCACGTAAAGCTAACATATTCTTGGCTAACTCCGTCTTAATCTGCGCGGCAACACAAGGAGCGCTTGGTATACAAAACCCGGTAACAGTTTTGCCTTTAGCAATAAGCTCAGCCTGCATTTTTAATAACTCCGGCTGGCCACCGCTCTTACAAGACGTAGCGCACTCGCCACAGCCCACCAAGAATATTTTATTATATTCTTTTAGGCTAACTAATAACTCTTCTAATGGCTTTTGCTGGCTAACAATCATAGTAAAAATTCTAACACAGTTTTATGCCTATCTCAAGAAAAATACTCTTCCATGGTTTCAAAAAAAGCTGTGTTCTTTTGCTTTCTTTGCCCGATGATATCTTCTAATTCTATATCATCCAAACCCTCTAATTCAGGGCTACTTTGCACATCCACAAATTTATCAAGTAACCCCCCTTGCCCTAAGAACCGCGATACCTGAGTGAACACTGAGCCTGACCCATCCATAAAACTCCTTGGAGAGCGGTCAAGATGCGGTTTTAGGAAAAATAAATTTATCTTGGCACGCGTACTTGCTACATAAAGCAACCTGCGCTCCTCCTCAACCTCATCTTCAGTTTCAAGGGAAAGATAAGAAGGCAAGTGCCCTTCAGCAACATAAATTAAAAATACAGTATGCCACTCTAAACCTTTTGCTGAGTGTATTGTGGAAAGTGTGAGCGGGGCATCATCCTTATCAATCCTTGCTGCCTCAACTATGCTTCTTTCCGGAGACTCTAACGCCATATCCGTTAAAAAATCTTCCACTGATTTATAACGTTCGGCAATACGCAATAAAGAATCTAAATCATTTAAACGTTTATTGAAATCATCATATTTAATCTTTAACAATGGCTGATAATAATTAAAAAACTTCTCGATTATCTTAGCCGGAGCATCGCGCTTACAATCTACGCCTTGAAATAATTCCAGTAATTTAACCACCCCCTCATTTTTTTGCAGCAATGCATTATCCTTTGATTTAGCGGTGACTACCTCAATAATTTTGGTTGCGGTTTTAGGCCCGATCCCCGGAATTAATAAAAGCGCGCGCAGCCAGCTCACCTGGTCGTTTATGTTATGGCTGATACGCAAATAAGATAAAATATCTTTGATATGTGCAGCCTCAACAAATTTTTGGCCGCCATATTTTACAAAAGGGATATTACGGCTAGCCAACTCAATCTCTAAATCATTAGAATGCCATCCTGAACGAAAAAGCACAGCCATCTCATTTAAAGGTATCCCCTCTTCCCTGTATTCCAATATTTTATCCGCCACAAAAGTTGATTGGGAGTTTTCATCCGGACAATCAATAAAAACCGGGATATTGCCTTCCTTTTTCTTAGTGTAAAGGTGTTTCTCGAATTTTTCTTTTGCTTGAGCGATAACCGCATTGGTTAAATTTAAAATCGGCTGGGTCGAGCGATAATTTTCTTCGAGAGTGATAATCTTAGTGCCTTTAAAAATTTTGGGGAAATCCATTATATTTTTGAAATTAGCCCCCCGGAATGAGTATATGCTTTGGGCATCATCACCAACTACCATAATATTAGCGTGGTCTGCTGCCAAGAGACAGGCAATATGCGCCTGAAGTTTGTTGGTATCCTGATATTCATCCACCATAATATATTTATATTTAGCAGCTAAAGCTAAACGCACATCTTCATGCTTACTTAGTAAATTTTTTAAAAAAACTAACAAGTCATCATAATCTAGAAGTGATTTTTGCAGCTTATACTTCCTATATTCATCGCGTATTTTCTTAATAGAATCAGTAAACTCAATAAACTGCGGGTATTCATCATAAAGCACATCCTTAATATCTTCAGATTTATTCACACTTTTAGAAATTACTTCTAAAATAGCGTGTTTACGTGGAAAACGTTTTTCGGATTTATGAAACCCAAGCTGTGTACGCACTAAATTTACCGCATCAGTAGCATCTGAGCGGTCAAGAATAGTAAAATTATTGCTAATCTCCAAAAGCTTAGCGTATTTTCTTAAAATCATATTGGCAAAAGAATGAAAAGTCCCTCCGGAGATCTTTTTACAACGCTCATCTAAAAGCAAGCTTGCCCGACGCAGCATCTCTTCGGCTGCGCGGCGGGTAAAGGTAAGGAGCAGAATCTCCTCCGGTTTAACCCCTTTTTCAACCAGATGCGCTACCCGGTGCACCAATACGCGCGTCTTTCCACTGCCTGCTCCGGCAATCACAAGGAACGGGCCATCAATTGATTCAACAGCTTCAAGCTGCGCAGGATTTAATTCGTTTTTATAGTCTATTTTTTTATTCATCGGGATAATTTTTGTGTATACTATTCTATCCCTTGATGAGTTTATTGCAAGACAAATATTGGCATAACGGGAGGAAAGAAAAAGGGGCGCTCGTTTAGGGACCTTTTAAAGCCGATGAGCTCTTAAAAGGCAGGACGCCCCTTATTATTCTATTATCTTTGGCTCTTTTGCTTCTACCGTAATTTGCGCTAATGCTAATTGCATTTGGGCAACCGGTTTATCTGATTCCAATAGCATTAACATTGCTTTTAAAGACGCATCTGTATCAGCCACCCTTTCTTCCTCAAACCTAAATATATCGGCAATACAGGACAGTACTTTATCAATATCTTGATTAAAATCTTGTTTCTGAGAGCAGGATTGCAGGTATTCCTTGATTCTTTCACTTGACGGCGTAATGCCTGAAGCGAGCATATTCTCTATCCGCAGCCATTCGCTATTTAATTCAGCTAAGGGAATTGGAGGAATAATGCTCGCATTAACCTTTTGATTAATCAATAGCGGTTGACTGGCTATAGGTAGCGTGCGAAAATCAATCCCGCCTTTTTTCTGTTCTTCGTTATAAACAGGTGAAGCGCTGTTGGCTTGCGTTTCGCCGCTCTTCTCCTCAAAATAAAGCGTATACTTTGCGTTTATCATTACAGTATATGTTTCGCCTTCAATAGGCTTATCCACTATCTCAAACCCTTCGTTACCTAAAGTATTCTTGAAAGCATCTCTTTTAGTTTCATCCTCTATAAATAAAGAAATTTTACCTTCAATTTGTCTGCTTTTTGAAAGAGTAGCTTTAGTCATTAAGCTTTGCTCAGTTGGCATAGGATAAGGATTCAGTATAAATCCTTTCCCCAATAAATAATTTACTATTAGGGGATTCTGCGCATATGCGGTAACAAAAGTAAACTGCCTACCCGTAAAAGATTGATCCTGCAATTTATCCAAAATAGCGTCCAAAATTACCTTGAAATAATTATTACTGCGGAAATTTGGATTTATATATATATAATTCAGAAGGCTCTCCCTGAGAAGTATATCGGTAAAACCAACTTGTTCTCCATTCTGATTATAAAAAGCTATTGAAACTATATTTTCATCCTGGCCTTTACGCATGAACAATTTTTCTCCATTATTCATAGAAACAAACCCTATATCTTCTTTTGGCTCCACTCTTGGCCGCTTAATCGCCGAAGAAACAACAACCAGGTTGTTTCCTTTTTGATCTATCCACTCTTTAAAATTAATCACCTTAAACACATCTATAGTTTTAATCCCTGCTTTTTCTTCAGGCAGATAAAAATAGGCGTTAATATCAGGAACTACATCCTGAAGGCCTTCGAGAGAAATGTCTTTTGGTACCGCCGCCTCAATTACAACTCCAAGGGGGATATCTATTATTTTCTCCGAACGCTCAGGCAAAAGAAAATCTTCTCCAAGCCTGTCTTGCCAAGAAGGGCCTGGTTTTGTAATAATTTTTGTCACATCATAAGGATGTGTATGCAATGCGCCCAACAACTTAGTCTCTCCCGCTGCATATTTATCGATAAGTTCGGCTATATGTACCGGATCGCTCTCTACATAATCTTGCGTCTGTTTTAAATATTTCAATACAGGGATTATTCTTTTAATGTCATACTTTTCTCCTAGTTTTGTCCCAAACAGCAAAAAAGCTTTCTCCTTGAAGCCTTCCTCTGGCATAGATAAAGTCTCCCTTGCCACATTCTCTAAATATAACAAATCCCCTGCTATCTCTTTTCCTGAAAAAATAGTTTCAACCGGAGAGGATACAGATTTGGTTTCAATGGCTGATGAATTAACTTCTGGCGAAAATGCCACTGCTACTTTTGAATAATCACTATCCCCGGTTTTAAAAATAGTTGCCTTCCTGTCTTTTAGCCTTTCCATAATATCAGGAATAATCCTTGGACGCTCCCCTTCAGGTGGCATAAAATTAACAAATAATATATAACCGGTAGGAGCAACTAATTCAGCGGCTTTTTTAAAATACTCAACGACATTTAATAACGGATCAACTTCTAAAAATTGACTGTACACTTTGTACGGACCATAAATATCCATATATGTGCGCATATTATAAAAAAGTATAACATCTGGCTTTTTTTGTAAACCTAATTCTTTTAGGGAATCAGGCTTGATCTCAAAGAATTCTTTTTCCCGTATTTCAAAGTCGCCTTCTTTAATACCAAAAGGTGCCTGCGTATCCACATTGATTACTCTATAAATTGTAACACCTTTTTCATCACGACCGGAAAGCGGATTAGCACCGTAACCGATATTTAAAATTACACTCCCCTCGGGAACCCCTAAAGCTTTTAAGAAAGTTTTCAGGTTACTCGAAGCCTCATTAGAATAATATGCATTAGGCTGTTCTTTTAGCCCAGTTAACATTATAGTATTACGTGCTTCTTCTACCCTCTTGACTGCTCCCAAGACTCCCTCATCAAGACCTAATGCTTTTTCCACTTCTTTTTTTCTATTATCCCAATCCTTTAAAGCATTACCTCTCAAGGCGAAATATTCCATTGTGTTAACAAAATTCTCTCGGTATTCCATAGGCAGAGTTTTTAAAGCTGCCAAGACTTCCGGTTTGTTTAAAAACTGTGGCTCGAAGAAAAATTTATAACTTCCTTCCGGAGATGCCACAACTCCTTCTTTTTTTAAACCTGAAATAATATATTTTTCAATTGCCTCCCCGGTAAGCAAATCATAAAAAGATGTCTGATCCGCGATTTCCAACAAAAGAGATATGGTATGGATTAACTCTCGCCTCCCCGGTTTTTTTATGTTATTTAGGGCAGTTAAATATCCGAGTTCTATTCCTTTCTGACGTGCAAGCCAAATGGAAGCAACCTCATCCTGCTCCAAAGTTGCTTTTTCTTCCAAAGTTTTATAACCTAAGTTGATTAACCCTACTGCTCCATCTAGACTAACCCATTCTTCTAACTCATTTAGGTAAATATCCATTCGCTGTCGGATTTCTGCTGCAGCATTTTTATAGTATTCTTTTGGCGAAGCTACATCAGAGGCATAATCTGTACGCATGATCATTGCTTTAATTTCGTTGTATAAATCCTCAATTTTTTCTGCAGGAAAAAGTTTGCTTAGAATTTGGCGGAACTCATTTTTTAAATCTTCAGAGATTTTTTCTTTATATGAAGAGAGTATCTTTTCTTTAGCTGGACCTGAATAATCTTCTATACCCATTAAATCCCTTAGCTGTAGAAGAGTTTCAGGAACATAAGCCGGTATGCCTTTATCGCCTTCAGATATCCTAGAGTGAAAATCATGCATTAATGCTGCTAAAATAGCGATACGAATATCCTGATCCTCCAAATTGCCACGATTTTTCAAAAAGTACGAAAATATATCAGCTGTACCTAAATTATGAGCCTGATTATGATAGAAATCGTATAAAAGACCTTTGTGCAGTCCGTAAACTTTTTGCAACCATTCTATTAAATCTCGAATCGGCGTGGAATTAGCACCAATTTTGCCAGGCAAATTCTCTACCATATCCTCGACTCCTCTATAAATCACCGGTGAAGAGGATGCCGGCAAGGCCACCGGTAAACTATAAATTATATTTTCTTTGGACTCCGATAAAACCGGCACCCATCCGGCTGGTGATAAATCCTCCTTCCTTTCTTCTATCTTTCCTCCTTCCACACTGCCATTTGGATGAATAAATACCGGATACTCAAAATATTTCCTGGCAAAAGGATGCCATATTTTCAAGATCACACGCAACCTATTATTCTGTTTAAGCCTTGTCAGGTCCATCTCTTTTACCGCAATATTCATGATTATTGTATTGTTGAGAAATTGTTCTTTATTATCAATTGCCAGCTCTTTTGCTAAAGATCCTGCCCTGGTGTAAATTGCCTCAAATGCCTTGTTGATTCCTGTTTGATACCGTGGCGGTATTCCTAACACTGTCATCGCTGCCATCTTCTTCTTTTGAGCGTTAAGATGCCTTTCCAAAAGAGGCGATTTATCACTCAGAAAAGATGCGCCTGCCGATAGCAACACCGGCAATTCTTTTATTTGAGACTGCTCACTAAGTAAAAAGAGGTCCAGGACAACTACGCCAGATTTAGCTAAAACTATTACTTGGTTGTTCAAATCCTGCACGAACAATACCCTATACATCGGACCAGAATATACCCCTTTTGTTCTCAATAAATTATACGCTTTTCCAATCTTGTCTCGGGTGTTGACATCATTTGCAATGTTAATATACTTGAGTAATAAACGCGGCTCTATATGCTTTATGCCGGCCGCAGCTAAATCATTCAGGATGGTTCTCACAGATGCCAGATCAGTGCCTATTTCGCCTAGTCCGGAAACGCCTGTTGCAGGAGCGTTTTTCGCAACAATCGGAATAGGGACACGTTGCAATTCTAGATTTGCAGATGCAGCTGGTGCTGAAATTTGCGCAGTATTAGCGGCTGTATCGAAAGACGCCGTCCCAGCCGCGTTATTAGAAGAAGGGAATATTATCGCCCCTGCAACAAAAGCAGCAATAATAAACTTGCCCAACTTGCTATTAAAGGGATTTCTTTTTTCTGTGCCCACAATAGGAAAGCTTACTTTACTAATGTCCTGCCAAGCTATCCCTCCGCTCATATAGCTTCGGATGGTTGGGCTACCAAGAGCATAAACCTGCTCTTTAATATTATATTCACCTTCTTTGAAGGATTTCTGGTAAGCCTGAAAATAAGTAGTTTTAGACCAAGCCTCTTTGGAAGTAAGCCCAGTTAAATTATTCCTGTTAATAAGAGAACTATAAAACCCTCCCTTGCCATAAAACTTCTGTTTAAACCACTGCGCAAGGATAAGCGAGTAGTAAGCCTGCCTTAAAGGTGCGTATCTTTTGGCGGTGTTTACATCTTTGGTTAGTTTGGGAATAATGGTCGCCCTGATGAGTTGAGATGAGTATTCATTAAGTTGTTTTAACCTTTCATCCTGAAAATTATAAACTGCTGAACCTTTGAGATAATCTTGCTCCAGCATGACCTTAAGGGTTGCTTTGTAGATATAAGCGTTGTCGGTGGATTCCCGGATTATAATCTCTCCCGGCACTATCCAAGGACGGGTTAAGGTAGGAATAGTAATATTTTCGGAACCAAAGAGTTCACCTGCTTTTTTATAAAGTTTATCCCAATATTGTTTACCCTCTCTTGTTTGCGGAGAGGTAAAGCTAGCGGTGTCCTTTTTTAATTGCAGGTCTGCTTCAAGGAATATCTTACCTAAATCTGTTTGGGCAAGGTAAGGGTCAATTATATTGTCGGGTGAGTCAGGCCTTAGGTTGACCCAGAAGCTGTCATTGGGTAGAGCGATACCAGTAAAGAAGTAATTCATAAGTTCTTTAGTCGAGTCTTTAAGATTAGTTTCTTTTAGGTCTTTTGAGTCTCCTTTATCTAGAAGAAGATTAAAGCTGTTGTTGAGGTTGTCATATGAAAGATACCTTAAGTGCAGAGGCCTGAATTTATCCAGAGATAAAGAGCTGCTTAAGCCAGAGAAATACCTAGAAATATCCAGCTGGCCGGCTACCTGAGCAAAACCGCTTTGCTCAAAGATAAGTAAAAAGCAAACTAAGAAATATAATATTTTTGGGAATTTACGTTTCATTTTTATCTTGTTTTAATGATTTCATCGGCTCATCGGCCTTATAAGGGAAGTATGCTATATAGGTAAGTGATTTCAAGATTAAAATAGGGATTTTAGGAAAGCGCTTTCTTAAGTGTAGCGGACGTTTAAACGTCCGCTACAGGAATTGGAAATAAATAAAAGGCCCTAATAAATAGGGCCCTTTTTGTTTATGGAGATATTTAAGGTTGGAGGTTTACTTTACATATGCCCGCATAATTTTTTGCTCGGCAATCGGGCGGTCGTCGGCGTTAACCGGCGTATTTTCAATTTTTTGCACTACCTCTAAACCGGAAACAACCTCGCCAAAGATAGTATGGCGCATATTTAACCAAGGGGTTTTAGCGCAGGTAATAAAAAACTGGCTCCCGTTTGTATTTGGGCCGGAATTAGCCATAGCTAAAATACCGGGTGCGTCAAATTTAGCTGCCGGAGTAAGCTCATCTTCAAAAGCCTTGCCCCAAATTGACTCTCCTCCCGAACCTGTCCCTGTGGGATCCCCGCCCTGAATCATAAAACCCTTGATTACACGGTGAAAAATCAGGCCATTATAATAACCTTTTTCTGCTAATTTAATAAAATTTTCGCATGCCTTCGGAGCTAGATCAACTTTTAATTTAATTTCGATATTTCCCTGGTTAGTCTCTAAAACCACCGTTTTCTCATCCATAGCAAAACTTCCTCCGTAACAATAAATTAAACAGATAGTTAATAATAAAACAACTAACTTTTTCATATATTCTTTTCTCCTTCTTCGTTTTTTAAAGGTAAAGCCGTTCTTAAATGCGCAATCTCTTCTGCAAAACTTTTTAATCTCTTTTCCTTTTCCTCTAAATCTTTTTCTAACTCTTCATATTTCTCATTCAATTGATTAAACTCCGCCTTTGGCACCCATTCACTAATTTTTTCCTTACGATTAAACTCCGCAATGGTAGCTAAATACTCACCTATATCTTTAAGTTGTTTTTCAATCTGATGTTTTTGTATTTGCAGCTGTTCTTCTTTAAGCTTACCCTCTGCTTCTTTAGCCTCTAAAGAAGCTTTAATTTCGCGAATCTCTCGTGACAAATTTACGTTTTTTGTAAACTCCTCCTGCACCTCATTTTCTTTAGCAATAAATTTATTCTTTAAATCCAAGTTCTCCGGCCTCATCTTGTTCAATTCTGCTTCCGCCCTAGCCACCAAATCCTCTCTGCGTTTCAACCCGTCTAAAAATCTAACTTCTTGCTCTCCAGTTGCTTTAAATTCAGATTTTTCTTTCCCATGCGTAATCTTAATCTGGCTTAATTCATTCTCTAACTCAGAAACCCGTTTTTGCAGCTGTTGTATTTTTTGCTCTTTACCAGACTCATCTGATAAGATTGGCTTCTTATCACTTTTTTTAGGTCCTGCCTCGCCAGGCTTACTCAGTACTCCAAAAACAGCATAGATAATCATGCCTATTCCTAAAACCACTAGTATAAGCATTATCGTCATCATCTTAATTTATCCTCCAAGCCATTATCTATTATACTTGATAAATCTGTTATTTGAAGCGTTTTTAATTCACAAACCAATCGAGCGAGAAAGCAAAGCTGAAGTAAACGAGCTAAGCCTGTCAGCCTCAATAAAAAATCCCCGCAAAAGTGCCGTTGGATAGATAGTCTGAACCGATTTAGCTTCAGGTGGGTGCCCTCCGCTTAACGCCTTAGCGTTAAGTGAGATTAGGCTCCCTTGAAAATAGTGTTGGTTCAATAATTATCAAGATCTCCAACGTGCACCGCAGGGATATCTAAAAGAACGCTTTGATTCTAAAAAAAGCATAACACATATTTATTAGATAATCAATCC
>JAKLQX010000046.1 GCA_022013085.1 Candidatus Omnitrophota bacterium
ATATAAAGAGATATGAAAATAATCGTACTTAATCCGCAAAGTAAATTTGCCAAGAACGTAGTCAGAGATGTAATTTACGGGTGCTGGTGTAAAGGTAAAAGAATAGGCGGGGGGACGGTCCCGCCGTTTGGGCTATTAATGGTGGCTAGTATTTTAAAGAACAAAGGGCATTCTGTGTGGTTTTTGGATGCTTCGGCAGAAGGGAAAAATATTGGCCAAATAGCCAAGATCATCAGTGGTTACCAGGTTGTAATTATTTTAACTTCAACTATGACTGTAAACGAAGATGCTGAGGCGCTATCAAAGTTAAAAGAAATAAATCCCTCACTTGTTACTATTGTATTCGGTTCTCATCCGACATTCAGGCCTAAAGATACCCTAGCTAAAATCGGTATAGATATAATTATTATGGGGGAACCTGAATTTATTGCCGTAGATTTATTAGCTGCGTTTGAAAGAGGAGATGGTTCTTGGAAGAAAGTAAAAGGAATCGGTTATAAACAGGATAAAGAATATAAATTAAACGAACGTTACCCTCTTATAGAGAATCTTGATACACTTCCTTTTGTCGATAGGAGTATGTTGCCTAAAGAGGCTGTTTATTTTAATCCAATCGTAAAGAAAAATCCTTATACTGTAATGGTTACTTCTCGAGGTTGTTTGGGCCAGTGTACTTATTGCACTGTTCCTTATTTTTATGGTGCACGACATCGTTACCGCTCGGCCAAAAACGTTATTGAAGAATTAAAGGATATCCAAGAAGAGGGATACCGTGAGGTATATTTCCGTGATGAAACTTTTGCGTTTTCAAAAGAAAGGATTAAGGAAATAAGCTATTGCATGCTTGATAGTAAGATAAATATTTCCTGGATATGTAATGCGCGTATAGGGATATTAGATAGAGAATCAATTAAGCTGATGAAGGAAGCAGGTTGTCATTTGATAAAGTTCGGCGTGGAATCTGGCGTACAGGAAATCTTGGACAGAGCTAAAAAAGGTATAAAAATAAGTGAAACTAGGGAGGCTTTCTTGTGGACGAACGAGATAGGAATCGATACTCATGCCCATGTAATGTTAGGTATGCCTGGAGAGAGTAAGGAGACAATTGACAAAACTATTAAGTTTATCAATGAAATTAGGCCTACAACTGTTAGTTATGGTATCTGCACGCCATATCCGGGATCTTTACTTTTTGAAGAAGTGGAGTCGCGGTATCCAGAAATAAAAGATGGTTCTGCCGTTGATTTGAGTATGCTGCATACTAAATGTTTTTTTAATGAATGCTTTACTTCTTTAAATCAGAGGCAATTGGAGGAAAGCGTAAGGCATGCTTACCGAAATTTCTATATGAAGCTACCGTATATACTATCCAACTTAAAACGGATCAGAAATATAGATAATTTAAAAAGGTATTTTTTTGCTGGCTTAAAAATATTTGATTTCTCTTTAAGGGGAGAATAAATGAAGAAGTTGGGAACTATTCAGGTTGATATGGATTCCTTCCGGGTGATTCTTAAGAGCTATAATTATGAAGAAGATCCAGCGATACCTCAAAGAACGATTTATCAAATTGCTATCCCCAGGTTCTTAGAACTTTTTAATAAGTACAATATCAAGGCTACATTTTTTGTCATCGGCGAAGATTTATTAAAAAAGGAAAATCAGGCAATAATCAGATGGATATTAGGCGAAGGCCATGAAATAGCTAATCATACGATGACCCATTCCATTAATCCTAGTTTTTCCAGCCTTACTATAAATGAAAAAGAGAAAGAGATTAATCAGGCAGAAGAGATAATTAGAGAGGTCACTGGTTTTCTTCCTGTGGGATTTAAGGCACCGGCTTACTCGATAGACAACCAGACAATAGCCATTTTAGAAAAAAAAGGATACCTTTATGATTCTTCATTGTTTCCTTCATCCTTACCGTTTGTCTTAAGATATATGCAGCGAATAATGTTAAGGCAAAAAACTGGTAAGACGCAGTGGGGCAGAGCTATTTATGTATTAGCACCCTTAAGGCCATACCGAATGCGTCTTGATAAAATATGGAAGCAGGGAAAGAGCGCTAAAATCAAAGAAGTTCCGGTTACTACTATGCCATATCTTAGTTTGCCTTTTCATGCTTCTTTCGTTTATGCGGCCGGAATTAACCTATTCAAAATTGGGTATAGGCTAGTAAAATCAAGAAATCTTCCATTAAATTATCAACTGCATGCTTTGGAATTAGTTGGGCCGGAAGAGATGGATAAAAGGATATTAAACAAGCGTCCCGGAGCTAAAATGTCGTTAAATAAAAAATTAGACATTTATAATTATATTCTAAAAAATATCAGCAAAGATTACCGGATAGTAACCACTAAAGATTTCATTCAGCTGGTTTAATATGAGTATTGATTTGTTTTTTTGGCCTAGTGTAATTACCGTAATTTGTTAGGCTATCAAGTTAAAATCAGTTTTTTATAGGGGTAAGCATGGCCTTAATTGAGTTAAATAAATGAAGAAAATCAGCATAGTTTGTCCGATTCGCAATGAAAGGGATAATTTAAAAGAATTAATCAACAGAATTTATTCGTCTTTAGGAGAATATTTTATTGATAATACAGCAGAGTTAATTCTAGTTGATGATGGCAGTACTGACGATAGTTTTGATATAATGCGTAAACTATCTAAAGAATTTAATGGTATAAAAATAATAACTCATAATACTCCAATGGGTCAGGCTACAGCGTTAAGTTCTGGTTTAGAAGTTGCCGCCGGAGAAATTGTTATTATAATGAATGGCGATCTGCAGGTTTTTCCGGAAGACATAATACTTTTTATCAAGAAGATGGAAGAAGGATACGATGTTGTAAATGGAATTAGAATTAAGAGGAGAGATATACTGCTATTTAAAATAAGCACTAAATTTCTCGGGTTATTAATAAAAATATTTTTTGATATATCTGTTAAGGATCCCAGTAGTAACTTTCTTGCCGTAAGAAATAAATTTATAAATGATATTAAGTTAAAATTTAATGACCACCGCTATATTATTCCTATTCTTTATAACAGGGGAGCGCGTAAAATAGGCGAGGTAGGCGTGAGGCATAAATTAAGAGAAAAGGGTAAATCAAAGTATAAGTTATCAAAACCATTCTTTGCTATACCAGAATTTATCGGATTCTGTATAAGGGAATTTCGTGGTAGGCCACATGTGTGATGTTAGTAATTTGTAATGTTCCTCTTTACCGCGATGAAGAGAGGGCTAAAAAGTATGGACGAGTGATGGAAATAAAAGTTCTTGAAAGCCAGATTATCTAGTGTTAAGATATCACTCACAATTCCCCCTTAGCTCAGTTGGTAGAGCAGGAGACTGTTAATCTCTTTGTCCTAGGTTCGAGTCCTAGAGGGGGAGCCATGTTTGATGAAGGAGTTACTCCTAGGAGTAACTCCTTTTTGTTTTTGGGCTAAAAAATTTTCCTGAACTGCTGGGCTTGCGGCTGCCCCCACCCAGCCGCAAGCCTGAATATTTAAAAGAGGGGCGGGATTTTTAATCTTGCTTAGCAAGATTATTTATTTGTATACAATCTTTAGAATAGTTGAGTCCATTTGCTTTAATTTCAACCAACAAACCTCATGCTGTTTTAGGAAAGTAAAGACACTTATTCTTTCTGCAGTTAGGATGATTTTTATTAGAATGGAAGCAAGAAATCTTTTCTCTATGTATTGGCAAATGGATATTGAAGTACTCCTTCGCTGAATTGTAGCCTACACCAAGAGCAGTTCTAACAAAACTCTTACAACACATTGGACCAACATCATTGGCAATAGTATCAATTGTCCGTGCCACAATGTGCATGGTAATAGCAGATTCCCTATCCTTGGGACATGCTGCACCAAGAATGATACTAAAGGCAGCACCGATCCCTATAGGCACACCACAAACGCCAGTAAGGGCACAGTACGGAGGCATTGATTGTTTTTGCGTTCGTTTCATAGCCTCGATGATCTGTTCATTAGAGATGCCCAAAGTGCCATCGTTCTTTAAAGCCGCTAAGAGTGCTACAGTGGCAATTAGGCCATGTTCGCAACCCAAAAATGGTATCTTGGGATGAGCCATAAGCAGCTCGGCTATTGCCAATGGATCTTTTTCCTCTGTAGCGAGGGCGATATCTCTGATGAGATCAAACGCCCCTTTGCCATGACACTCGTCGCAGACATAGTGTCCCTTAGGACAGCGCACATACCCGGTTTCTTTCTTACCACAGTAATTACAGGTAACACTGACCGCTGTTTTTAGGTATTCTAAGGTGGCACCGCAAACCATGCAGTTCTCTGCTTTTTTCTCTTCTTCTTTAGGCTTACAGCATTCTTTATTCATCATAACACCTCCTCGTTTTCAAAGGACTCAATTGCGTATAACTTGTGTGCATATTCTCAAGTTTTCTTCTTTCTCCCGACAAGTTCATCAACGGTAAGATTCAAAGCTTCTGTAATATTGATTATCGTCTGAATAGAAGGATTAGGTGTATATCCAGACTCGATTTTTAGGTAAGTACTATAAGGCACGTTTGCTTTTCTTGCTAGTTGATCTTGAGACAGTCCTGATTTCCTTCGATATTTTTTAATATTTTTTGATATTATTTTGCTTGACAATATGTCCATTTTTGGCTATCCTATTATGGTAGATATATTCTAACTATCCAATTATGGATTTTAACAAAAAAGGGGGTGTTATGCAAGTAAAATTAAGGTGTGCTATCTATACAAGGGTATCAACTGATAACCAAGCCGAAGTTGAATTCAACTCTTGCCAAGCACAAGAAGAAAAAATAAAATCTTTTATCAATAGCCAAGAAAATCTTTTGGTTTATAAGGTGTACACTGATGCCGGGTTCAGCGGGGCTAACTTGGAAAGACCGGCGCTCCAAGAGATGATGCGCGATATGCAAGAAAACAAGATTAACGTTGTTATTGTCTACAAGATAGACAGGCTCACGCGCTCGCCGAAAGATTTTTATGTTTTAATGGAAGTTTTTGAGCAATATAAAGTAGATTTTATTTCTATTACTGAAAGATTTGATACCTCTACTCCTTCTGGCCGCCTGCTCCGTAATATTATGCTCACCTTTGCGCAGTTTGAAAGAGAACTAACCAGCGAGCGTACGAAAGACAAACTGCTTGAGCGTGCGAATAAAGGAATGTGGAATGGTGGTGGTGTGCCTTTCGGTTATAAAGTAGTAGATAAGCGGCTGGTGCCTGATGAACAAAAATCGCAAAAATTAAAGCAGATTTTTGCGATTTTTGCCGAGACCGGCTCTTTGGCCAGGACTTATCAGTTATTAAAGGAAAAACAAATATTCAACGATATAAATTTATCTTTTAGCAAAGCTCATTTACAGAGTATATTAAGGAATCCTGTTTATATTGGTAAAATGAGATTTTCTGGAAAAATTTATCAGGGTTTGCACCAGCCGCTTATCTCGGAAGATTTATTTAACCATGTCCAACAATTCCATAGAGAAAGATTTAGAAGATTGCGCTTATATAAAGATTATCTACTTGCCGGATTAGTTCACTGCGCAGAATGCAACTCTTTTATGACACCTGCGCATTCAACTAAAAAATCTTTGAAGCGCTACTATTATTACCGATGCACCAAAACCTTTAAGCAAGATTGGAACGCTTGCTCTATACGCCACGTTAATGCGGACAGATTAGAAAGGTTCGTAATAGATAATCTAAAGAGAATCTCCGTCGATACCCATTATATCGATAGTTCGATATTCAAGCTCAATTTTGAGGCTTTGGGGGTGCATAAAGGACTCGAACTATCAGCATCATGCTCCCCAATTGACCCAAAAACGGTCCAAGAGAACCTTAAAAACTTGGTAAGTTACTTAGAAAAGGCAAGCAAAATTGAGCAGGCTTTGATAATGCGGAAATACATTAAAGACATTCTTTATTCTAAAGAATCCATCCAAATAAATATGCTTTGCCATCCAGAACTTATTGACAGGCAAAGCATTAAAAATCCCGCCCCTCTTTTAAATATTCAGGCTTGCGGCTGGGTGGGGGCAGCCGCAAGCCCAGCAGTTCAGGAAAATTTTTTAGCCCAAATCGAGTAGGAGGCAAGGTTTTCCCTTGCCGTCCTCTCACACCACCGTACGTACGGTTCCGTATACGGCGGTTCGTGTAGTTAATTGAATCCTTCGCA
>JAKLQX010000047.1 GCA_022013085.1 Candidatus Omnitrophota bacterium
AAAAACAAATTTAGTTTAACAAACAGAATAGGCATTAAGAATAAAGAAAAAATCAATATGGCTTATTATATACAGATATCCAATAAGAATTTTTATGATTTTTTGTTATCAATTGGTTTAATTCCAAATAAGTCCTTAACTCTGGACAGGCTTGATATTTCCAAAGAATTTTTTAATGATTTTCTAAGGGGTTTAATAGACGGGGATGGTTCATTGCGTAGTTGGCGGCATGCTACAAATTTACACATGCAGTGGTCTTTGAGTGTATTTTCAGCATCTGAAGCATTTATCAAATGGTTGCAAGCCGCGATAGAAGCATATTTGTGCTGTAGAGGAAAGATACATTCTGCGTTAAGATCTGATCGCATCAACCCCATCTATACACTAAAATATGGTAAAATGGCAGCGAAAGAAATCGCTAGAAACTGTTATTATAAGAATTGTTTTGGTTTAGAAAGAAAAATAAAATTAGCGCAAGAATGCCTTGGCTCATATAAGGGTTGGGGTCAAAGTAAAACAATTCTTAATTGAAATTTAATATTGGGCAGGTGTCGAAATGGCATACGATGGAGACTTAAAATCTCCCGCTCGCAAGAGCATGAGGGTTCGACTCCCTCCCTGCCCAGAAATTTAGAACTAAGAGTTAAGATTGAAGAATTAAGAAAAATTTTACTAGGATTTGATACGGTTTTCTTAGATCTTGATTCTTTTATCTTAATTCTGTTTTATTGGGCTCATAGCTCAGTTGGTTAGAGTGTCTCCTTGACATGGAGAAGGTCGGTGGTTCGAGTCCACTTGAGCCCACCAGTGTACAAAAAGGAGTTAAGCAAGACGTAGCGGACGTTTAAACGTCCGCTACGCTGTGGAAAACTATTATGGACCTGAATACTTTAAGACACTCTTGTTCGCATGTTTTAGCAGAAGCTGTTAAAAAGCTTTGGCCAGATACAAAACTGGCTATTGGCCCGGCGATTGAAGATGGTTTTTACTATGATTTTGATAAAAAAGAGCCATTTAGCGACGAGGATTTGCTTAGCATAGAACAAGAAATGAAAAAGATTATTGCCCGGGATGAGCCATTCGTGCGAGAAGAGATGAATAAAGCAGGAGCTCTGGAGTTATTTAAGAGCCTGAAAGAAAGCTATAAAATAGAGTTAATTCAAGGTTTAGCTGACAACAAGGTTTCGATTTATAAAACCGGCAATACCTTTTTGGATTTATGCCGCGGCCCGCATATAAAATCTACCGGCCAAATTAAAGCATTTAAATTATTATCAGTTGCCGGAGCTTATTGGCATGGGATTGAAACTAATCCTATGTTGCAAAGGATTTACGGCACTTGTTTTGATACGTCACAAGAATTAGAAGAGCATTTAAAAAATTTAGAAGAAGCCAAATTGCGCGATCATCGTAAACTAGGGCCAAGTTTAGAGCTCTTTGACATTTACCATGAAGAAGCAGGAGCAGGATTAGTTTTTTACCATCCTAAGGGAGCGCTCCTGCGCACTATTATTGAGGATTACGAAAAAAAAGAACATCTTAAACGCGGCTATGAAATCGTGATTACACCGCATATTATGAAGTCGGATTTATGGAAGAAGAGCGGCCACTATGATTACTACAAAGATAATATGTTTATCTTTAATGCAGATGAGCAGGAGTATGTTTTAAAGCCGATGAATTGCCCGGGACATATTTTAATTTATAAATCCAAAATCAGAAGTTATAAAGATTTACCTATTCGGTATTTTGAGTTGGGTACAGTTTACCGTCGGGAAAAGGCTGGCGTTTTACATGGGCTTCTGCGCGTGCGCGGATTTACTCAAGATGATGCGCATATATTTTGTTTACCGGAGCAGCTAGGTGAGGAGATTAAAAAAATTATTGATTTTGTTTTTGATACGATGAAGATCTTTGGCTTTGAAGAAATGAGCATAGAATTGAGTACACGCCCAGAAAAATATATTGGTTCGTTTGATGATTGGAAACTTGCTACTAGCGCGTTAGAAGATGTGTTAAAAGAAAAAAAATTAACTTACGAGGTTAACGTGGGTGATGGCGCGTTTTATGGCCCTAAAATTGATATAAAATTAAAAGATGCGCTTAAAAGAACATGGCAGTGTGCGACTATCCAGTGTGATTTCGCGCTTCCTAAAAGATTTAATCTTGCTTATATTGATGCTCAAGGAAAAGAAAGGCAGCCGATTATGTTGCACCGGGTTTTATTGGGAAGCCTTGAGCGTTTTATCGGTGCTCTTGTCGAGCAGTATAAAGGCCAGCTTCCTTTATGGCTAGCTCCAACGCAGGTTTTATTGATTCCGCTTAAAGATACAGTTTATAGCTATGCCCAAGAAGTGAAAGAAAAATTAGAGAAAAACAATATCCGCGTAGGTATAGATTTGCGTAATGAAACCCTAGATAAACGCATTCGTAATGCCGAGCTTGAAAAAATTCCTTATTGTTTGATTCTAGGCGAGCGTGAAGCAAAGCAAGGCCAGGTAAGTGTGCGTAAAAAAGGAAGCGGAGATCAGGGCGCGGTTGCTTTGGATAAATTTATTGAGCAGTTAAACAGCCAGATAGATGAACATAAATAGAAAGAGAGGTGGTTGCTATAAAAAAGTTTATTCGTATTAACGACAGAATTACTGCATCACAGGTGCGAGTTATCGGCCACGATGGTAGCCAGTTGGGGGTTATGTCTGTGCAAAGAGCATTAGAGATCGCTAACCAGCATGATTTAGATTTAGTAGAGGTTGCCCAAACAGCCACACCACCAGTTTGCCGGATCATTGAATTTAGCAAGTTTAAATATGACCTTGAGAAAAAAGAACGTGAAGCTAAGAAACACCAAAAGCAGGGTCGTTTTAAAGAAATTCGCCTTAAGCCAAATATTGATGAGCATGACTTCGCAACTAAGGTTAAACAGGTGCAAAGTTTCTTGAAGAAGAAAGATAAAGTTAAGGTTAATCTTTTCTTCCGTGGTAGACAGATGGAGCATTTGGATTTAGGAAGAAAGGTTTTAGATAAATTTATTGTGGATACGCAAGGGGATGGCCAAGTAGAGAAGCTCCCGGCATTAGAGGGGAGAATAATGTCCTTTGTGATTGCTCCAAAATAGGATATAATATGACACCCCGCGCTAAGAATGCACCCCGTCGCTTAAGAGGAATTGCGCGGGTGTTCGCCAGGTGGCGAAAATTGCGCGGGTGTGCCCTTTTGGGCTAGGAGATAAAAATGGGAAAGTTAAAGACGAAAAGAGGGGTAGCTAAGCGTTTCAAACTTACCAAAAAAGGTAAAGTTAAATATTCAGGCGGCGGGAAAAGTCATCTGGCATCATCGAAGAATGCCAAGAGGATGCGTTCTTTGCGCAAGCGCAAAACTATCGCTGGAGAGAAAGAAGCAAGGTTTATTAAATCCATGTTACCTTATGGATAGAAAAGCCATAAATTAATCTTAAAGGAGTAGAATAATGGCAAAGGCTAAACATAGTGTTGCAACGCGAAAAAGAAAAAAGAGGGTTTTAAAACAGGCTAAGGGATTCTGGGGGGATCGCTCCAAGCAATACCAGCAAGCTAAAAGGGTATTGATGCATGCGCTTAGGTATGCGTATCGCGACCGTAGGAATAAAAAGCGTGCATTGCGTAGCCTCTGGATTGTGCGTATTAACGCGGCTTGCCGACAAGCCGGGATTACCTATAGTACTTTTATAAGCGGTTTAAAGAAATCCAAGATTAATTTGGACCGTAAAATTTTAGCAGATTTGGCGGTAAAAGATGCTAATGCTTTTAAGAAGATAGTTGAGATGATTAAGAAATAGCGGTAGAATTTGGAGGTTTGTAACGGGATGTACGTAATTATTGTAGGTTGTGGAAGAGTAGGCGCAGAGTTGGCCAAGCTTCTATCCGGCGAGGATCATGATGTGGTTGTTATTGATAAATCACAGGATGCCTTCAGCCGGCTTGGCGATACTTTTAATGGCTTGACCATGGTGGGCAATGGTTTTGATTTAACGCTTTTAAAACAGGTGGGTATTGAAAAAGCCGATGCCTTATGCGCGGTAACTAACGGTGATAATACTAATTTGATTAGCGCTCAAGTGGCGAAAAAGATTTTTCGTGTCCCTAAAGTATTTGCCCGAGTATATGATCCGCAGCGCGCACATATTTATGCTGCCTTGGGTTTGGATATCATCAGCGGGACAATGCTTTTTTCAGCAATGTTGCGCGACAAAATTATTGAAAGCAGGTTTTCTAGTTATTTAATTGAATCTAAGGATTTAGGGGTTATTGAAATTGAAGTAAAAAATAGTTTAATAGGTAAAACTATTCAGGATATAAATATCCCGGGAGATTTTATTGTAGTAGCTATCAGAAGAATGCAAGGAGTTATTATTCCAGAGCCAAAGACAATATTAAAAAATCAGGATATATTGATGGGCGTAGTTAAGGTTTCAAGCCTTCAACAGGTAAGGGAAAGATTCCATCTAGGAGAGAAATAATTATGTATATTATAATTATTGGAGCAGGCAAGGTGGGGTATTTTTTAGCCAAAAGGCTTTGTCAGGGTAAGCATACGGTTAGTATTGTGGATAAAGACCGTGTAATCTGTGAAGAGACGGCAAAGGAGCTCTCGATCCTTGTAATTAACGGAGATGGTTGTGACCCAAAAATCCTGGAAGAGGCAGGGATTAAGCGTGCTGATGTTTTAGCTGCGGTTACCGGAGATGATGAAGACAACTTGATCATTTGCCAATTAGCCAAAGAAACATTTCATTTACAACGTACAGTTGGCCGGGTGAATAATCCGGATAATGAACATACTTTTAGTGAATTAGGTATTGATGTGCCAGTGGATTCAACAAAAATTATTGCTAAAATTATTGAAGAGGAAGTTTCTTTTTCTGATTTTGTAAATTTGATGAGTTTTAAGCGCGGAAAACTTGCGATAGTGCGCGTAGATTTACCCGCTGATTCTCCGGTAATTAATAAAGAAGTAAAAGACATCACTTTACCGCAGGATGCGGTTTTGGTGTCTATTGTCCGCGGGGAAGAAGTTATCCTGCCTAAAGGCAACACAGTACTTAAGCCCGGGGACGATGTTATCGCTCTTACGTTGATCGGCAACGAACCGCAATTATTAAGTCTTTTAGCCGGTAAGCTTTAAAAAAATGAAATTTAAACCCACCTTAAATATTGCCTTCGGCATAATCACGGAAATCCTATACGTTTTTTCTATAATAGGGGTAGCTTTCTTAATTTGCCTGGTAATATATTTTAAGTTATGATTCTTAAGCCACGCTTAGAAGATTTTAAAATTATTGGTTTTTACCTCGGGAAAATCATCCTCGGGTTGGCCCTTACTATGGTTATTCCTATTATAATAGGAATAACTTTTAAAGAAATAAATCCTGCCTTAGATTTTCTTATTAGCATTGAAATAGCTATTTTTTTAGGGGCTCTCTTGGTTAAGATCTGCCATACCGAGAAAGATCTAAACTGGATGCAGGGAATGATTGTGGTTAGCCTCTCTTGGTTGGTAGCGATGGCGCTAGGTGCAATCCCCTTATATTTAAGCGGCCACTGGAAATCTTTTCTCGATGCATGTTTTGATTCTATGTCTGGGTTTGCTACTACTGGCCTTTCTCTAGTACAAGATCTTGACCACTTGTCTTATACTCATAATCTTTGGCGGCATCTTATTATGTTTCTTGGCGGCCAAGGGATCGTAGTTATTGCGTTATCATTTTTTGTTCGTGGTTTTTCTGGGGCATTCAAAATGTACGTGGGTGAGGGCCGCGACGAAAAAATCATGCCCAACATAATTCATACTTCTAGGTTTATCTGGCTGGTAAGCATTGTTTATCTTATCCTGGGTACAGTTGCCTTAGGCGTAACTGGAATATTCAATGGAATGCAACCAGTGAATGCGTTTTTTCACGGGGTTTGTATATTTATGGCTGCTTTTGATACCGGGGGGTTTAGTCCGCAGTCGCAAAATATGCTTTATTATCATTCTATGATTTATGAGGTTATTACTATAGTGATCATGGTTTTAGGTGCGCTTAATTTTAAATTACATTACCATTTGTGGATGGGTAATCGTAAAGAGATTATTAGAAATATTGAAACCAGCACTTTTTTTATAACGATTATCGTTATCTTTTTAATTGTTGCTAAGGGCTTAGCCCAAACAGCCAGCTATCCTGCAGCGGTAATGCTTTTCCGTAAAGGGTTCTATCAGCTTATCTCTGGGCATACTGGCACGGGTTTCCAGACTATTTACCCCCAACAGTTTTTTACGGATTGGAATCAACTTGCAATGGTTGGGGTGATCATCGCTATGGCTTTAGGCGGGGCAGTATGTTCAACTACCGGGGCGATTAAGATGTTACGTATCGGGATTATTTTTAAGGCTTTTAAAGAAGACCTGAAGAGAATTATTATGCCAGAGAAAGCAATTATTGTTGAGAAGTTTCATCATATAAAGGAAGTATTTTTAGAGGATAGGCAGGTTAGAAGCGCATTAATTATTACTTTAGCTTATTTAATTTTGTATGGTCTTGGCACATTAGTGGGGATGTTTTATGGTTATTCTTTTTTAGGTTCGCTTTTTGAATCTACTTCTGCGGCAGCTAACGTGGGGTTGTCCTGCGGGATTACTAATAGTGCTATGCCCATACCGCTAAAAGTAACTTATATAATACAGATGTGGGCAGGCCGCCTAGAGTTTATGTCGGTATTCACAATTCTTGGGTTTTTAGTCGCCATCATTAAAGGCAAATGAAAATTAATTTAAAATTAAATTTAATAATTATATTTTTTGTTGTATTAATTTGTGCGCGTATTTCTTTTGCTCAAGAATTAAGTAGCAATGAATTGATTAAAAATGCTAAGCAATATAATGGCTTAACCATTACATATTGCGGTGAAGTTATTGGAGATGTAATGTTACGTGGCAACTTTGCTTGGGTTAATATTAATGATGGAGATAACGCGCTTGGCGTATGGATGAATGCATCTTTAGCCAGCCAGATAAAATTTACCGGTAATTATAAATCTCGAGGGGATAATTTAGAGATAGTTGGCATATTTAATAGAGCTTGTCTTGAGCATGGCGGAGACTTGGATATTCATGCGCAAGGAATACGTAAAATTGCTAATGGTAGAATGGTTTCCGAAGAGATTAATTTAGATAAGAGGAATTTAGCGCTTATTTTATTAGCAGCATTATTTTTAATATGGATATTAACCTTATTCAAGAAACAATAGAAGATGATTTAGCTAATCTCAATTCTATTTCAGATTTAGAAGATGTGCGTATTAAATATCTGGGGAGAAAAGGATTAGTAGCGCAGTTGACGAGTGTTATTCCTACGCTTGCTATCCAAGAGCGAGGTGTATTTGGTAAAAAAGTCAATGCTCTAAAGAATAAAATAACTACTCTTATTCAAGAGAAAGAGAAAAGCTTAAAAGTACAAGTAGATTCTTCTCAAACCAATGATTTAGATATAGGGATGCCTGGAATTGCCCGGGGTTTAGGAACGCGGCATCCGATTACCCAGATTATTGACGAGGTCTGCGCCATATTTACCCGCATGGGTTTTTCCGTAGTCGCAGGCCCTGAAATTGAAACAGAGTATAATAATTTTACTGGGTTGAATATCCCTTTAGAGCATCCCTCACGTGATGCTTTTGATACTTTTTACCTGAAAGATTATACAAAGATGCTCCTGCGTAGCCATACTTCACCTGTGCAAGTGCGCGTGATGAAAGCACGCAAACCCCCCTTGGCAATAGTAGTCCCAGGCCGGGTTTATCGTCCAGATGCTGTGGATGCCAGCCATCTTTTTATGTTTCACCAGATTGAGGGGTTTTTAGTTGATAAATTTATCAGGTTCTCAGATTTAAAAGGGATACTGGGACTTTTTGCTAAAAACATATTTGACCGTGATATTAAAATGCGTTTTCGGCCGCATTTTTTTCCTTTTACTGAACCATCAGTAGAGGTAGATATCTCTTGTATTATCTGTAAGGGCCAAGGTTGTTCTGTGTGCGGCAGAAAAGGTTGGCTTGAGATTTTAGGTGCGGGGATGATTCATCCCAATGTTTTTAAGCAGGTGGGTTATAATCCTAATAAATATACTGGTTTTGCGTTTGGCATGGGGATAGAGAGAATCGCCATGCTTAAATATGGAATTAATGATATCAGGTTATTCTTTGAGAATGATTTAAGGTTTTTAAGGCAATTCTAGGCAATGGACCCAGCCCTTCCTAAAGGGCTGGGGTTAAGAACAGAGAGGGAAGGGTTGAGTGAAAGTCACTTATAATTGGCTAAAAGATTTTTTAAATATTAAGATTCCGCCTAAGGCTTTGGCTGAAAAATTAACTAATGTAGGGCTAGAAGTGGTTTCTTTAGAAGCTGCGCAAGGTGATTTTATTTTTGAGATAGAAATTACTTCAAACCGTCCAGACTGGTTAAGCGTTTTGGGGGTTGCCCGGGAAGTCGCGGCTATAACAAATTCAAAATTAAAAATTAACAAAGGAAGCCTTTTAGATTATGGTAGCCGACGTTTAAACGCCGGCTACAGTCCTGGAGGGAAAGACTCGTCCATAAAAATTGAAATTGAGGATAAAAAAGACTGTCCGTTCTATACCGCCAGAATAATTAAAAATGTAAAGGTTGGTTCTTCTCCGGAGTGGCTAAGAAAGAGATTGGAACTAGTAGGATGCCGTAGCGTAAACAATATTGTGGATATCA
>JAKLQX010000048.1 GCA_022013085.1 Candidatus Omnitrophota bacterium
CTTAGAAAGCCCTTCCTCCGTTTGCTTAAGAAGCTCCACTTCTTCATCTATAAAATCAGTATAATCTATAACCCTGTTGCAATCGGTACAAACTAAATGATGGTGATGATGCGCGCCCTTAGGCCCCTCAGCAAACTCGTAACGCGCTCTCCCATCTCCGAAATCAAGTTTGTAAACCATGCCAAGGCTGGATAAAACATCTAATGTCCTGTAAATAGTGGTTAAACCGATATTCGGATGACGAGGGTGGATTTTCATATAAATATCTTCCGCGCTCAAGTGCCTCTCTGATTTTGCTAAAACTTCAAGAATTGCTTCTCGGCCTATAGTGAGCCGGTAACCACAACCTCTAAATTTTCCTTGCCACCAAGGGGGCCCTAAACCTTCTCTATTTGGCACGCCTACTCCTTTAGTAAATGGAAATGATTGCCATTTACAATATATACCATAAATTCATTTTTGTCAAATAATTTTTAACAAAACTCTGCATATTTTTCAACCTTTTTTAATGTTCACTCGGTAGTATTAAAACGCCATTTTCAAACCATAAATCAATCTTATTTAGCGGAAAATCTGTCCACTCGATTTTCTCCCGGTAAAGCTCGTGATAATTACCATCCTCACATACTAGGATTGCCGATTTATCCTCATTGATTTCAAGCTTCCAGACGCCAAATTCCTGTAAATTATTTTTTTCTCTCGTCGTTAACAATATTTTATCAACCAGCCAAAATGCACCACCGGCTTTCGCCATATACAAAACGCCATCGGTGTAAAGATATCCGCTTAAATGTTTGTACCAGTTCCCTGTTCCGCTAAATTGCCTTAATTCATTTATGGTTAACATTTCAAACCCTCCCTGGTAATACAGGAAAAATAACAGTTCCTGCAATCGTTATTATTTTCGCTAGTGCATTTCTCACATACGGGTCCTTTCTCTATAGATGCTATCGAACGCACAAGTAGCTTCTCAACCACTACAGTCATCGGCCTGTCTTGGCTACATTTCAGCCTATATAACGTTTTAACCATTGTTTCGCTTAACACTGGGCTATACATACGTCTATCACCTCCTTCTCTTGAATTTCTACCCACAACACCCCGCCAATTACTACCCAATCCAAAATTTCCTTCCAGCTTATTTCTTTGATTAACTTATTTTTTCGTATCCACATTTTTTATTACTCCTTGTTCTTCATTAGGAAACATCATCGTAATGACGCCTCCCTCATCTATTACCCAAACCTCTACGCCTGCAAACCAGAAAACCTGCAAGCTAAGCGGATTCGGATCATGCTCTTTTCTTGAATCAATCTGCTGCCAGACTCTTTCAATCTGACCTATGGTTAATTTCTCAGTTACTTCACTAGTTGTAATCTTTTTAAATTCCTGCATTAGAAATCACCTCCCTCATCCAGCAAATCCCGGTGCTTTTCAACAAAGTCTTCCAGGCTCTCAGAGCCGCTGGGCTTAAAACCTTTAGCCATGAGCTGATAAACGTTCTTCATTAGATTTCTTTCTTCCCAGAGTGCGGATAAACCGAAAGAATTCGCCGGCAGATCCTCTTGATACGTTCTGTATTGAGAATCGCGTGAAGTTGAATACCTTTCCATGCAGGCATCCGCGCGCAGCACCCCATCCTCAAATTTTTCGTTTTTCTTTAATGTTTCTTTTTTTACTTGGCTCATGTGAGCCTCCTTTCTTTTAACGCCGAAAATATAAGCCCAATGATTTGAAGGCATTTTCAGGCAACCCAGGAAATGCCGTTCTTTTGTCAAGAAAACAGATATGCCCGAAGAGAGCAAGCGCCAAGCGAGCGACCTTCCTGGAGTCCTTTGGAAAAATTGAGACTCCCCGCAAGGGGCAGAATACTTCTGATACAACAAAGCCTACTTTGAGGCAAACCACAAAGAAGGCTTTGTTGTAGAGGTGAATTTTCCCAAAGGATTTTCTTGCACAAAAGTCAATCTTGGGCTATTTTTAAGGTGAGAAAAAAAGGAGGATTACGTGATGGCAAGGAAAAAACAGAAAAGAAAATTTGAGGATGGAGAGAAAAGCGCATAGCTATGGAAAGGGCGGCCATTTTGCTCATCCGCTATCAGAAATTTAACGCGGCAATTTTATCTCTGTAGTGATTGGCTTGAGACTGGCTTCTTCTCAAATCCTTTTGCCCTGTATTCAATTTTGTGGTAATGGATTAGGCCTTGCGTGTCAACGTAACCAAGCGTGATATCAGCCATTTTTATTTCACTGCTCGATGTTTCTGCGTCAAAGCTTTTTAACTGATTCCTTAATTCGTCAACCCAATTATCAACTCTCATAGTTCCTTTCTCCCCATATAGCGGATAGGACAGCTTTTAATTAATTTTTCAGAACACATTCGATATTTATAATTTATCTTTACCCCCAAGCACTTAAAGCTAATAGCGGGCGGTATGCCTTCGGGTGATTTCGTCAACAACCCTCTCGAAGGCTACCGCACGCTCGTTACAAACAAAATCACCCAAACCCAAACCCAACCCACAACCAAAAACCCAC
>JAKLQX010000049.1 GCA_022013085.1 Candidatus Omnitrophota bacterium
CACTTTTGCGACGTTGGGGGGAGTAAGGGCAGAAGGGTAGCGACGAGGTGAATAATAGAGAGGTTGGAGTTTTGCGACGTTCAGAGGGACTTCTAAGCAGATCGTGATGAAAAAAACAGAAAAAATAAGATACGAAATAGATCCACACAATAGACTAATCTACGAGAAAACAGGAGAAGAGTCGGAAGTACCCGGGTTTAGGACTGTTCTCGATGGAAGCTTTGAAATAGACGAGAATAACTACGTTACCTACCATGTAAAAAAATCGCAAGAATCCAATATTCCGCAACAAGTTAAACTTAAGGGCGCATGGTCTTTAAATAATGATCATAATCTTGTGCTTACATTAGACAAATGGGGTAACCAGATTGCCGGGAATAAGCTTACCGTAGAGAGCGAGCTTATAGACGCCCAAGACAATAGGTTATCTTTTGCAGTGACTTCAAAGGATAGCGAGGGGAATGACCATATTTATATCGTAAAACTTGGCGGCAGGTGGCAGACTGATGAATATAACCGGTTCACGTTCAATGTTCAAAAAGAAACGGGCATAACCGATAAGATAACTTTGACCGGCGCCTGGGAAGTAAATAAGCAAAATGAGATTATCTATACTTACGAAAAATCTACGGCCGGGAAAAAGGAAAAAATAACCAAAGCCGTTACCCTTAAGGGGTATTGGAATATAGCCGGAAAATACAGGATCATATATGTTTTTAATAAAGAAATAGAATCGGAATTTGATTTTAAAGTAAGCGTTGGGAAACCGGCCGTCAGGGGGTTGGAATACGAAATAGGCGTAGGCGCAACGCCAAGCAAAAAAACAATTACGCTCTTTGGCAGTTGGAAGGTAAACAAAAATTCGGGAGTGTTATTTGAGATGCCCTGCGCAGAAGGGAATATCCGCAGTGTTATTCTGGGGGGATGGGCAAAGCTCGATGAAAACCACAAGCTAGAGATCAGATTACAAAGCGAAACAGGCGAAGATTTGGGAATAGATGTTAAGCTATCAAGAAATATCTTTGAGGGCCAAGGAGAAGCCTTTATCCGAGCGCTCAAGTCGCAGAAAGAAGTGTCTATAGTCGCGGGGATCGGGTTTAGGTGGTGAGGGGAAAGGAGACTTAAAGATGGAGCTTGCCTTAAAACTTTTAGGAATTTTATTCGGGGTCTTGGCTAGAACCATAGTTCCCTATTTAAGAAAATTAAAACAGGGGAAGGTCAAGGAATTTAAAAATGGTTACTGGTTGTCGGCGTTAGCTTCAGTTATTTTAGGTCTGGTCACTACATTATTGATTTTTCCAAAGTTTGAGATTACACAAACAGGGCCAGGGGTAGAAGGATTAGTTAAATTATTCTGTATTGCCTTTGGCTTTGGATTTGCATGGAACGCCCTGGTGAATGAAACAGCTAAGTGGGGAGAGAGGGGGAAAGTAAATGAGTAGATTCGGTTGTATTAGAGATAAGTTTGATGATAGAGATTATTTAATGCGGGCGTATCTGCCGGTTATAAAACTGCCGAAGAAAATTGATTATACGCCGAAGCAGTCGCCGGTTAGGGATCAGGGAGAGGAAGGGGTTTGCGTGGGTTTTGCTACTGCCTCTGGTATGAAGGAATATCAGGAGTTGCTTGATTACGAAAAATTAGTGGAGCTTTCCCCGCGTTTTGTTTATGCGGAAGCAAAAAAGATCGATGGTGTGCCTGGATTAGAAGGGACTACTATCCGGGCAGCCATGCAGGCGCTTAATACCAAAGGAGTCTGCCAGGAAAAATTCTGGCCATATAGGCCGCATCAGAATGACAGGCCCAAGCAGGGCGCCTTTAGTAATGCGAAAAAGTTTTGCATTATGACTTATGCGCGCATACTTAAGTTAGATGAGCTGCGCATGAGCTTGGCAACAAAAGGACCAGCGGTCTTAGGCATTGAGGTTTTTAAGGGGATACTTAAGACAAAGACCGGTATTGTGCCTTTGCCAAAGAAGGGGGAAAGAAGTTTAGGCGGCCATGCGATTGCAGCTTGTGGCTATGATGATGAAAAGGAATTAGTCAAGTTTAAAAATTCTTGGGGAAAATGGGGAGATAGGGGATACGGATATCTACCCTATACTTACATTGAGCGTTACATGATGGATGCCTGGAGCTCGGTAGATATTGAGGATCCTAATCCGCTGACGTTGGCCAGTATTTTAAGTTATCAAAAGAAGGCGTTGGTATAAAATTAAAACTTGACAATATATCAAATTTGATATATACTTTTATCAAAAGGGAAAGATGTATAAAATTAAATTTTATCCAGCTCATAGAGGAGATTACCCGGTAAAAGATTTTATTCAACAAATGGATAAAAAATCTCGGGCGAAGATTTGGCGCTACGTTGCGCTTTTAGAAGAACACGGCCCAAACTTATTACGGCCTTATGCTGATTATGTAAGAGATAAAATCAGAGAGTTAAGGATAAGGATCCAGACGGGTAATACGCGTATTTTTTATTTCTTCTTTCTGGAAAGAAATATTATATTACTCCATGCTTTCAAAAAGAAGACGCAAGAGTTACCCGAGAAGGAAATTGAACAGGCGAAGAAAAACATGGAAGATTTTATTCTACGATATCGTCAAGGCGAATTTGAATTATAGGAGGTGTTTACAATGGCTAAGAAACTTTTAGATTTTCAAGATGTTTTAAAAGTAGAACTTAAGGATAAGGATTTCAAGAAATTCTACGAAGAAGAAGGCCGAAGATTAGCTTTAGGGTATAAGATTGCCAAGCTTAGAGAGAAATTAGGATTGACTCAAGAAGAATTGGCTGAAGAGATCCATACCAGCCAAGCCACCATCGCAAGGTTAGAGGGGGGCGATTACCTGGGCTACAGCCTGCGTACTTTAGAGAAAATAGCTTTAGCTACCGGAAGTCATTTAGAGGTTCAGTTTCGTTAAAGAAAGATTTCTGTTTAAACCTACCTACCTATTACCCACCTAAAAAACTCCATAGAACGCCAATTAGAGGTATTTTGGGGGCATTGCAGAAGCCGATGCCAAACGCAAAACCCGCGAAAATGAAGTTTTGTGTTTCCCGACGGTCTCTCGTTGGGAAATTGCCCTTTAATAGCCCCGTAGAACCACGATTTCAAGACGAACCATAGAATATACCTGCCCTTTTCCGACGAGAGCCACTCCTTATTCCCGCTTCGCGGGATCCCGATTCAAGCTATAAAACAATTGTATCGGGGAAAAATTTAAGTTAGATTTATTCTTCTTTTACGTCTATTGTTAGTAAGAGAGGTGGTGGGATGCCAAAAGTTCTTGAAGAGAGACAAGGCTATATCGAATCTGTCTTACATAATATAAAGTGCGTTTCAGAAGAGATTTCGCAGAAATCTGTAAGTAAGAGACAATTTCATAATGTTATGCAACAGAGGATCATCAACTTGGCTAATAGTTTTAATCTGAAAGGCTTTAGTGAATATCGAGTAGATAATATCAGAGCTGACGGAAGAAATGGCCGAATTGATGTTGTCTGGTTGGCAGATTTGAGACCTGTTACAGTTTTTGAGATTGATTCACGTATTAGAATCAAGTCTATTAAGAAACTGTTGGCTGTCAAGGTACCGTTTCGGTTTTGGGTTTATTATGGGTCTAAAAATATTACATCTTTAATCCATAAGTATAATTCTGATAATCTAATCCAGGTAATCCAATTGCAGGATATATACTTCAAAAGAAGAAAGGAAGTTTAAAAAAATGACGCGAAAAAGGTAAAAACCGCAGGGTCCCGACGATAACTCGCCAAAAAACGCTCTTCATTTCGCTTACAACCGACGATCTTCAAGCCATCCATATAAAACCACTACTCTTTTCTCGACGAGAAATTAACTAGAAGCTCTGGCCGCCGGGGTCCCCCCAAGAGTGGGCGGGTCTGCGGAACGGGGGTTGAATATAGGGAGCGAGCCTTGTCTGGTGAATAAAACAGGGGAAGTTAACATAACGATGTTATGTTAACCCAAGCCCACATCCAGTGTTCCTTAAAATTTATTTAGACTGGATGTGGGCGCAGTGGCGAGCGAAGGGGTGAGGCAAGGGCAAGTGCCTATAATCGCGATTATAGGCAAAGGCGGTTTTAGCAAAAAAATTGGAGAAATTGAGGCTCCAATTTTTTTGCGTTAAGAAACCGCCTGGCTTGCCCGACCCCGCCAAGTTTTGTGGCGGGGGTGACTCGCCCCTGAGCCGCTTCCCCTGTTTTATTCACCCTTGTCGGCGAGCGACATTCCTTATTGTTTTTAGGGCAGGCGGCCAAGCCTGCCCTGCCGCCGACCCAGGCGGCAAATGAGCGACCCTGAGCGACAGCGAAGGGGAGCGAGATAGTGAAGCCGAGCGGCAGCGAGGCGGAACGGTGCAAACACCAACTACGCAGCCCGCCCCAGCGGGCGGTGTATTAAGGCTAACTTAAATTTTGGATGAGAGATTCGGAAGGGTTAAAATCTACGGTGATTCTTTCCGGTATGGTTATAATCTTTCCTGTTTTGGGATGGCGGACTTTTCTTGGGGATCGCTTTTCTTTAGTGAAGGAGCCGAAACCACGCAACGATATCCTTTCCCCTTTTTTAAGGCCCCCTGTTATCTCTGTCAGAATAAATTTTATGATCTCCTGAGATTCTGCCTGGGTGAGAAAAAACCTTTTAGCAATGGTAAGGGTTAGTTCTCCCTGATTCATTTTTCAGTATTCCCTTCCTTTTCCGGTGTTTTAATTATAATTGCGGATCCATCACATTCTGGAGTTAAATCCTCTAGTGCTTTTATGCGATCTTCTATTTTCTTTAATCTTTCTTCGAGTCCTTTTACTTGTTTAATGTTACTTTGTGTCATGGTTATCACCCTTTCTGATCTTTTTCAATGTAGTCGTTAATTGTTTTGGATATCTTACCAAGATCAGTGGGATTTTGACGGATGATTTCTTCAGCTGTTTCCTGCCAGGTTAGATTCTTTTTTCCTAAGTGTTTTTCTACGGCGGAAATTATATCTTGATCCATAACTGTGTTGCGTTTGTCTGCTTGGCCTAATTCACAGGCTTCTTTGAGCACTGTCTCTATTGTTGAATCAAACGCGCTGATGGCTTTTTTAACCGCGCTCTCTGAGGAACGCATTTTGAAGGCATCTTTAAAATATTCTTTAATGGTATTGAATTTGATAAATTCTGCTTTCTTAGGCATACTGCCTCCCTTGTCCCGGCCGTAGCGTCGGGGTTATGTTATCTTGTGAATTATTAAATCTTTTATAGCTTTATCTAATTTTTTTAATTCGTAGATTTTAAGAAGGTCTTCGCTCTTTCCGATCAAGGGGACCATCTCTTCTTCTAGTTTTTGGCTTAGCCGTTTGCCGGATATGGACTCGGCTTCTAATCCGTAGAGAATTTTTTTGTCTTTCTGGGTTTCTTCAAGGTATTGCTGGTTTTTGTAATCTCTTTTATGGACTTCTTTGAGCCAGTTTTTATTTTTAACGCGCATTTCTTCCGGCTCTTTGATTTGATATCGGGATAGCTTAACTTCTTCCGGGGTGAGCATGTCCGGATGGATTAAATCAATTACCCGGGTGTTCGGTATGCCGTAAAATTTCAGGTTATTCATAAAAGCGTCTCTGATGATCCAGCCGCTGGGATCATAGTCAACTATGCTGAATAGATAAAAGGAGCGCTGCAAATTAATCTTTGCTTCTTTTAAGGTGTCTACGAAATATTCTACGTTAAGGACTGACGGCTGGCCGCCAAGAGCAAGAATGGAGACGTTGTATTTGTCGGCGATATCAGATAAGAATGCCTGATGGCCAAGTTTTTCTGAGAAAAGAATTATATTGGCATTGGCTCCCACTCTTCTGTTGGCTTGGTTATCGTCGCGGAAGCCGATGTCTTTGTATTCCATGACTGCTATTTCTTTGACCATGTAGACGATGTTATCAATGAGCTGGGCATATTGATCTGTTTCCTGGGCCAAAGCGCCGGCTCGGGAAAGAGTCGGCTTAATATACATGTACCAGAATGTTCTTAGGAGTTCTTTTAACGGCGGCTTCTCTTTTGTTACGATTCGCTCTCTGATCTGCCAAACAATGTTGCGCATTAGGCGGGCAACGTTAATCGGATAGTCGGTAGCGCCTTCGCTGAAATTTTGGATCAGCCATTCCTTGGGCTGGTCGTGGATTAGCGCGTCGTAATGGCGGATACCGGCTTTGCGCAATCTGTCTCTTAAGGAGTCTTTTTTAGGCATATTTTTAATTTACAGGAAATTGTCTTGTTTTGCAAGAATTATTTTGCTCTAATAGAAAATTTTTCTGTTAGAATGTAAAATTAGGGTATCTGGAGATATGGGTTTGAAGTAGCGAATGATAGGGATGTTTAGGGGGAAACTTATCTACCTGTCATTCAGCAAAGCTTTAAGGAATTGATGTTTTATGACGATATCTTTATATTCCGGCGTTGACCGGTCAGCGAACTTCTCAGCTCGAGTATAACAAATATCGGCATTTTTATAATCCTTCAAAGTCGTATACACTATCCCCATATTCCCCAACACATACCAGAGATTCGGCTTTACTTTAAGAGCCTCTTCGGCATAATAAATGGCTTTGCGTAGAAAAGTGTAATCCTTTTTAACCGCCGTCACCATCCCCTTCTCCGTATAGCAACAGCTCAACAAGTACAAAATATCAGCTTTAAAATCTGGCGTTGCTGCGACGACCGACAGCAATTCTTCGAAAATCCGAATAGCGCTATCGTAATCTTTAGAACTAAAATATGTGTTACCGACTACAAAAGCCTCCTTCAGCCGGGATGCATCAACCCCCGTGCCAAAATATTTTTTTTGATTTGACGTCCCTTTCGCCAATGCCCCGTCCAGATCTTTTCCATTTTTGAAACTCGACAGAAAATCCGTCAGATCGTTCGTGAAAGACCCTTCGAGCGTTCCCTGGACCGCCGTAACAGCGACCTCGACGATCGTATTACTTCCCGCCGCTTTCGAAAAATATTGCCTGATCGTCATCATAAGCGGTTTGGACTGCCCTTCCACCGCCACGGCTTTTTCCATTTTCACCACATACCACGTCATCTTTCCGATAGTCGTTTCCTCGAGACCGCCGGCCATAGCACCATGTACGACACCAGAGGATCGTTCATCCTCTGCCCATTTGCGGGCATCCTGCCCCGGAACATTTAATCTGCGCACCAGTATCGTAAAAGAGGCTCCTGTATCCGCCGCAGTCGTGACAAACATATATTCATACTCCTCTACGCGGGCCCCCAATTGCCACTCTTTAGGAGTCACGAAAAACACGGGATCAAGATTTTGTGAAAGTTCATTTTGTCCTCCCTCATCCTGAGCCCACGATATTGAACTAATACCCAACAATCCGAAAACCGCACATGCGATCAAGCAATTCCTCAATAATCCATTCGGTATCCTTGCCATAGCCCCCCCCTAGTACGAAAATAATTGTTTTGTCAAGCGCCTTTGTAAATTTGCTGTAAATATTAAAATACAAGGAATTGTCTTGTTTTGCGCGCCCCGTTACAAATCGCTAATTATAGTATAAACCAAAATTTCTAACGGGGCAAGGATTACTTTGCTCTAAAGGGATATTTTGCTCGTAGAGATTGGAAATGCGGTATCTAGAGACGAACGAATAAAGCGCCGAATGATAGGGATACTCAGAGTTAATCCGTCCTATTTCTTGGGGTATGGTATCCAGAGATATTGAAATAAAAATTTTGCTTGACAAATGTATAACTTCTGCTTTATAATTTAGCCAATGGCCGATATTATAAACCAAACAGAAAATACGGAAACCGGAAAATCCGAACTTTGGATTACTATCAAGGACGCCTCTGATCTTTTAGGAATCTCTGAGCGCCATACTTGGAGAATTGCCTTACAGAATGCCTGGAAAACCCAAAAATTACTAAATAACGATCGTAAGAAAACCTATATTTTAAGAGCGGATGTGGAGAAATACTACCAAGCTGAGCGAGAAAGACAAAGACTTGAGCAATTAAGGTCCTCTGACAACCCTGCTACGTCCGACATCGGCGTATTTGACAAGTCGGACATCAAAAACAAACCGAAGTCCGACATCAAAAATTTACCTATTCTCCTGTCTGATTATAGAAATATGATGGTAGACTTACAAAAGAAACAAGAGCAACTCATTAAAAATGCTACACTTTGGAAAACTACGGCTATCTGGCTTACTATCTTGGCAGTCTTTATTGGCGGCTTTTTGGGATTCTCTTTATATGACAGCAGAAAGATGATGTCGGACATCAAAAGAGAGATGTCGGATAGGATAAATGACTTGTCAGACAAGGCAACAGAGGCACAAAAGGCACTTTTAAGCACTAAAGATGCGCTTTTCCAGAAGGAAATCTGGATTAATAGGCTAGAACAGACTATACCTAAAGAGAAAATAGAACAACTTAAGGTAGAAGAAAAGAAAGAGGAATAGATGGCTACTGATAAAAAACAACCTGAGTGGGGCCTGAATATACAGAAAGAGGTCCGGAATTTAATGAAGAAGTTCAAGCTTTCCCGCGAAGATATGGCCAGCAGGTTAGGGGTTACGATGATGACTATTTACAGATGGGAAAATGGCAGGACTTTCCCAAAGTCAAGACTTATGATAAGAGAGTTTGAGAAATTAAAGCAGGAGTTAGAGAAAAAATGAGCCCCAAAAACCAATTGGCGAGGATAGGAGGAGAAGGGTTTATTGATTTGATAGTGCAAAAGAGATTTGAAGAGGTCAAGGAAAAGATCGGATTTTCTTCTAATATCTTTATGGTCTTCGGTTTGCCGACGCATAAATTAAACGGTAATCCGGCATACTGGACAAAGGAAACTTCTTTATGCAAGCTTACCATTACGCGCGATGAAAAAAATGAGGTGCCTTATGGCTGTTACGCGCGAATAAACCAGATTTTTATTGATACAGAGGTACGAACTAAAAATACAAATATCATTGAGGTAGGCAGAACGTTTAATGAATATGTAAAAAAAGTCGGGTATGAAGCGGGCTACGCTAATAAAGCGCTTTTGAAACAATTGATCAATTATGTTACGAGTGTCATTAAGGTTGAGCCTAAAGATCCCGTACCCGGACGGATTATTGGTATTCATTCTTTAGTCGCTAGAGCCTGGGATATTCATTTTGATGTCAGGAATCCGGACCAGCTCACATTTGCAAAAGGGCAGATAATTCTTGATGAAGGATATGCCAGGTATATTCATAAGCATTCTGTGCCGTTGGATATGAATGTGGTGCGTTGTTTCAAACGAAACCCCTTAGCGCTTGATTTTTATAGGTTCCTTGCGTATAGAAATAATGGCCTGAATGAAACTATAGCTTTCCCGGATCAATTACTTTTTGAACAATTAGGGACGGACCAACAAGCGGATAAGGTTACTCGTAATCGCTTGAAGGCTATATTAAAAGCCATTCAAATGTACTGGCCGGTAAGAGCAAAGTTTGAGGATGGGAGTTTTGAATTACAACCATCTCCCCCGGCAGTTCAACATAAGATTCCAAGCAAGAAACCAATAGTAATTGTGGATAAGTCAGGGGGAAAATAGAGTTATGCACTTCTGTTTTGATACCGTCAAAAATAGTAGTTTTAAACATAAGATCAAAGTTATGCACTTCTGTTCCGATACCGAAAACTTCTGTTCCGATACCGAAAGTAAACTTAACTCTTTTGTTTTCAAGGTGATAGCTCCAGGCTAATAGTATACTAATATATATTACTAATAATAGAAACACTACTGTTTGGGGATAATTTTTTAAAAGGTTAAAAATAACGAAAATGAGCACAAATATAAAATGCCTTACCCCGCAAGAAGAAGAAAGGTTTCTAATAACCCTTAGGAACCGCAAGGATGCCGAAAGAGCCTATATGCTTTATCACCTCATGCTTATTACCGGTCTAAGACTCTCAGAAGCGCTAAGTCTTAATGTGGAGCATGCCAGCCGGATCAAGGTTGAGCTAAAGGTTAAAGGGTGGATTAAAAAAGGGGAAAAGAAGGATAGATTTAAAACAGTATATTTCCCAAAAGCTCTGCAAGAGCATTTGAAAGATTATCTAAAAGTTAAAGTAAAAAAAGGAGAATCCCTTTTACCCGAGGCACCAGTATTTGTTTCTAGAAATAGCGCCAGGATCAGCCCGCGCCAGGTGCAAAGGGATTTTAAGAAATGGGTAAGAGAAAGCGGCATTGAATCAAATCTCTCGCCACATTCCCTGAGGCATACTGTTGGGACAAGGCTTTTAAAGGAATTCAAAAACGCTAAATTAGTTCAGCGATATTTAGGACATTCAGATGTGGCGACGACGCTGAGGTATTATGTGGATGTGTTTCCGGAAGACCTAGAAGAGGCAGCAGAGATGTTGGCGCAGAAGTGACAAAACACTGCGCAAAATATGCCAATTTGCCTGTCCGCCACGATTTATGGCGGGGGAGCATAAACGAAATATTTCGGTTATTTTAAGTTAGGCAGTATTGCGGGCATTAAACAAGACAGGAGGTTCTACGTGGACTCGAAAGAATCGGCAGAGTGGGGACGTCATTTCGATATACTTTTATGGACGGTTACAACAATAATGGCCGCAGCTATAGGTGCGCTTTTAGTTTGTACGATTAACAAGTTTGATATAGGTTTGGCGGTTGCTGGTTTCTTTTTGACAATCATTGCCGTCTATTTTGCAGCAAGCTTTAGAGAAGTTCGTCATAAAATAGCAAAGTACTATGCTGATGGAATCAAGGAAATTCTGCGTAGTCGGACATTAAATCAATGGCTGGCATATCGTTTGATTTTTGTAATATTGGCTTGTCTCTGGGTAAAACTTCTTATTGAAAATTGTAATAAGGTTTGGTATATATGGTTCTGGATTATACTCGGAATCATTGGGATAGCAAGAATAATGTTATATTTAGGAGATGAAAAAATAAGCGGAAAAGATAAAGAGAAAAAGAATACATGAATTATATAAGAAAAATTGTGACTAAGAATGTTAATTAAGAATATGAAGTCCTATGTTATTTTTGCAATATGTTTTTTCTTAGTGGGATGTTCTGGACTCCAGCTAAATATTCCTGTCGAAGTTAGTCCAGTCAAACGCGAGAATGTAGCCTTGCTGGTTATGGTTGAAAATAAGTCAACTTATCAAATCAAAATTACTCATCCTATCTCAACGGGGATGCTAAAACAAGACCAGCATACGATATTTCGCCTGTTGCAACCGGGTAATTATAAAGTGATAATTACTGCCCATGCTTCAGACCCTCATTATCCAAATGTTTATCAGCTGGTTAAAACCGTAGAAATACCTGTTTTTCTGAATGGATATGATGTTGTTAAGGTAAAGGATACGTTTGTAGGATATTATTTGGTCGTAACGGATGGGATGCTTTTTCCAGAGAGATAGAAGGAGTTAGCCATGCAAAAAATATTTTTTATATGTATAATGTCTATAGTATTCTCTTTGGGCAATAGTATTATTTATGGAGAGAACCTGCCAGAACCTATACAAAAATTAGTATTTCGATCATCTAGTTTTACCACCATTAGTATATTTCTTCCTCGCGATGATAAAGCAAATGAACAATTTGTTCTTCAATGTTTAAATGAAGGATCCATACCTGCTTTTGTACGGACTACAGCTGAGCGATGGATAGAAGATAGGAACTTTTTAAATTTTCTTATCCACAATGGTTTTGCTACCGCGGTAAGATCCAAGTATCAACGCTACAGCTCTATGTTAGGAAGAGAGGAAGAACTTACATATGATTGGGTATTTTATTCGGACAACATTAAGCCTTATACAAATGAAGCAACACGAGAATACCTATTTGGACAAATAGAAAAAGGCTTTAGTCTCACATTGGCGCGGCGTAAACTTCAATCAATAGCTAATATTAAGCACTATGAAGAAAAAGACGAATTTGGATTTAAAAGAGAGGTTTTTTCGTTTTCATTCATTTACACATTAGACGAGGTATTCCCTAATCTTCCAGATATAAAAAAAGAGTATCGAGGTAAGGCCGAGGTATATTTAGATACCGCTGGGGATAAAAAATGGAAATTGCGGCTTTTGGACCTAGAAGATAATAAAGCGTCTGAGTACATACCATTACTTGATAAACAATTTGGGAAAGAAGAGATTAGATTTAAAGAAACGGCTACTCCCCAACTTCCCACCCAAGCACCTATAATTCCTGAAACACCTGAAAAAATAACGATAGACTCGCTGACCAAAAACCTTCCTTATGGAGAGTATAATGCCGGGCGCTTTCAGGCAAGAGAAAAAACTTATAACGTTACTTTTGATGATGCCTGGGCCGCTGTAAATAAAGTTCTTCCAGAACATGGAGAGAAAATCGTTACCTCAGACCGTAATAAAGGAGTTCTTATTGGACAAGGAAAAAGTACAATCTACGACCATTTTTGGACGGCTGCAATAATTGAAAAAATCACAGAATATTCAGTCAAAATTACAATTAAAAACATTGCCTATAGAGGAGACACGGTAGATTCGTATAGCTACATAACTCATAAAAATATCGAGAAAGAACTTAAATCAAAAGTAAAACAGCCCCCTTATTTTGTAACTATTGAAGCGAAAGAATATAAAGTCAGCGGTGATATTTTTACAGGAAAAAAAGAAGGGCGAGTTTTTAAAGATGAAAAAGGAACAGTGGTCAGAGACCTTGCGTTGGCTAAGAAAATTGCTCAGGCAGCCTGGGTTTATGAGAATGTTGTAAAAGCTCCGGGTTTGCCGGGTTCAAAAAGAGTCTCAGCAATTCTTGAGACGCATAAACGTTTGCGTCAGTATGAACTCGCTCAAGGTATCCTTGCCAGAGCTTCTGTGCAGATTCTTGCAGCTACAATAAGTGGCGGAACATCCCTTACTTATACGGTTCCCGCTGGTCTTACCTGGCGGGTAGTCCGTGAGCAGTTCCTTAATTTAAAAGGTCTTCTGTCTTTAACAGGACGACAGGGATTAGAAGAGGCCTTAAGTAAGTATCAGCAAATAGAATCCTCTATTGCAAATTTGAAACCCAACAGTATTGACGATGTTACTGCGACCGAAATCAGAAGGTTGTATGAACCTGCTCATGGACTTGAGCTTTCTTGTGGAGCGCTTCTTACAAGTTTGATGCCTAAAAAGGGCCGTCAGCTTTTAGAAAAGGCATTGAAAGATATGGGGGATGAATTAGTAAGGACATTGCCTCTTTCTGATGCAGCTATTTCTGACGCGGTATTAACTAATCGTGAACTTTTTGACCTTCAAGGGAAAATGGAGGATGCGCTTAAAACAGACCCTGCCCTCAAAGAATATTATGAGAAGCTTAATCTGGCAAAAAGACTAACAGAGGCAAATGAACAGGTAATCACTACTTGGGCTGAGCAGGCAGTAGGGGATAAAGAATAAGGTCATTTGGGTTATGGAAAAACAAACGTCTCTTGCGAGGAGGTTAAGAAATGGACACTACAACCAATTCTGCATCAAAGCCTAAAGCACTTGAAAGGCCTGAGAAGTGGGCCCAGCTTGCTAATGCGATAAGTCTACGCTCCAGTCAAGATCAAGTGATGTGGAACATATTTGGTGTTTTCTGGGGAGCAAATGCAATCCTTCTAGTAGCTTTGTTTACAACTGGCAAGATGCCAGAAGAACCGGTTGGTATTGTTGTGTCGATAGTCGGCACTGCGCTTTCAGTTGTTTGGCACATAATGCAAAACAGAGCATGCGGACACTTAGAGAGATTCGAAGCCCTAATGAGTAAGATGGAAAAGTCTCTCGAGATTGATCCAAATGAAACTGTCAGTCAAAAAATAAATGTAGCCGACTACACGGAATATGTGGGCAAGAAAGTTGGGTTTGGACGCAAGCTTATAAAAAGATGTAGTCTAGTTGGTGCTATCTTATGGTTTGCTGGTTTGGGCTATTTCATTTTGAAGAGCATCCATTTGATTTAATGTTCTGATAATTCGCACACGTTATCCGAGAGATAAGAACTGCTGGCTGCAACGTCGTAAAAGTAGCACTTTTGCGACGTTGGGGGGAGTAAGGGCAGAAGGGTAGCGACGAGGTGAATAATAGAGAGGTTGGAGTTTTGCGACGTTCAGAGGGACTTCTAAGCAGATCGTGATGAAAAAAACAGAAAAAATAAGATACGAAATAGA
>JAKLQX010000050.1 GCA_022013085.1 Candidatus Omnitrophota bacterium
AAATGGTACTTGGCAGCCGATTAAGGCTTTGAGCAATTTTCCGGCTACTGTATCCTGAAGCAATGTACCGGCTAATTTCTTCTCGCTCCATGAGCGTAATTCTTTGGTATTTAATCATTAGCAACTCCTTTCTCCTGCTATTATAGCAGATTAAGGTGTTGCATTAGTTCCTTGAACCGACAGACAGTGTATGTAATTACTTGATAGTAAATGAGTTATGAAACAAATACGGGTAAGAGGGGAGAATGTATTTGTTTTGTAACTAACTGTGTCGTAAGATGTTACATACACTGTCTACAATGTGAAAGAAGATTATGAAAATAAAGATTGCTGCGTCAATATTATCAGCGGATTTTAGTTGTTTAGCTAGAGAACTTTCGAAGGTCGAGCGCGCGGGCGCGGATTTAATTCACGTTGATGTAATGGACGGACACTTTGTGCCGAATATTACTATTGGTCCGGTGGTGGTAAAATATATCCGAAAGTCAACAAAACTTCCATTAGATGTGCACTTGATGATTGCTAGCCCCGAAAAATACGTGGGCGCTTTTGTAAATGCCGGAAGTGATATGATTACCGTGCATATTGAGACGGTTACCTTAAAACAGCTGTCCACTATTGGAAAAGGTTTAAAAAGGCATGGAGTAAAGTTGGGGATTTCTTTAAATCCGGGAACGTCATTAGCCAAAATTAAAAAAGCTCTGCCACTGGTTGATTTTGTTTTAATAATGTCGGTTAATCCGGGTTTTGGCGGTCAGGCTTTTATTCCCTCAGCGTTAAATAAGATCCGCCAACTGCGTGCCATCTTTAAAAAAGATATCGCCGTAGACGGAGGGATTAACAATATTACCGGACGATTAGTAAAAGAGGCGGGAGCAAATATTCTGGCTGTGGGTTCTTATATTTTTGGGGCAAAAAATACAAAAAAAGCAATTAACAACTTAAGATAGGAGAAACTCGATGAGCAACACAGTTTCGCAAATTAAATTTGGTACTGATGGTTGGAGAGCGATTATCGCGGATACCTATACCCTGGAAAATGTCAGGATATTGACTCAAGGGGTAGCGGATTATTTAGGGGTTGGCAAAAAGGTGGCAATTGGGTATGACACGCGTTTTATGTCCGCTAAATTTGCAGAAGCTGCAGCCATAGTTTTACAGAATAATGGAATAGCTGTGGTTCTTTCTGACCGGCCCACGCCTACTCCGGCATTAAGCTTTGTAGTAAAGTCACGCAAGCTGGATTTAGGGATTATGATTACAGCCTCGCATAACCCGGCAGAATATAATGGTTTTAAAATTAAGAATGCCGCGGGTGGCGGAGCAAGCCTTGAGGTAACGCGTCAAGTTGAAAGCCTGTTGGGTAAAACGCCGGTAAAAGATGCGGCTTTGGCTTGTATGATAAAGCCAGTTGATATTATCAAAGATTATATAAAATTTATCCGTAATTATATTGATTTAAAGAAAATCAAGAATAAGAAATTTAAAGTTTTAGTCGATTCTATGTATGGCTCAGGAGATAGTTTTATCGCGCAAGTGCTTAAAGGCACGAGCATAAAGTTAGAATTTATGCGTAATACGATTAATCCTTCTTTTGATGGAGGCAGGCCAGAGCCGGTTGAGGAAAACTTAAAGGAATTAAAATCGCGGGTAAAAAAGGAAAAATTTGATTTGGGCATTGCTCTGGACGGCGATGCCGATAGGATTGCCGCGGTTGCGCCTAACGGGATATTTATCCATCCGCAAAAGATTCTGGGTTTATTAGCGCTGCATTTAAATCAGGATCGTCTCTTAAGTGGTGGTTTAGTAAAGACAATCTGCGGGACAACCATGATAGACAACATCGCCAAGTTCTTAAAAATTAAGCTTTATGAAACTCCCGTAGGATTTAAATACATTTCGGATCTTATGACGACTGTTGATATTGTTGCCGGAGGCGAAGAAGCAGGCGGCATGGGTGTTAAGAATTATATCCCTGAACGCGATGGAACTATGGCTGGCCTTTTATTGATTGAAATGATGGTTTACCGCAATAAAAATATCTTAAAGATTTTAAATGAAACTGAAAAGCAGTTTGGCAAATTTTATTATGTGCGTCAGGATTTTCATTTAGCTCAAATGGTTGAGCCGAAAAAAGAAAATCTGCCTAAGGAATTATTGGGGAAAAAGGTTGTTGATATTAAAGATTACGATGGAGTTAAGCTTATTTGCGAGGACCAAAGCTGGCTGATGTTTCGCGGTTCAGGAACAGAGCCAATTATGCGTACCTACGCGGAAGCAAAAAGCTTGACCCAGGCAAAGAAGTTGTTAGTTTTAGCTAAAGAAATTTTAAAGGATGGAGTATAAAATCAATATATTTATACTACGAACAAACTCGCGTGGAAAGGGGGAGCCAAATCATGAAATTTAAGCAGATGATTTTGGCTATTTTGCTTATTTAATTAGGGACAGAGACTATTCATTTTTGATAAAAAGCATCATTTAAAAAACTATAAAGAAAAGGAGTAACTAGAAATGTCAACAGAAACTAGGGCGGAATTAGAATTATTGTATAACCAAAGTATCAAAGTTTTAAAAGAGGGCCAAGTTGTAAGCGGCAAAATAGTAGAAATTAAAAGCAAGGAAGTTTTGGTGGATGTGGGTTTTAAATCCGAGGGAATTGTCCCTATTACTGAGTTCAGCACTGTTGATTTAGTAGTAGGTAAAGAGCTGGAATTTTTACTTGAGACTATGGAAAATGACGCAGGCGTAATGACGTTATCGCGCGAAAAGGCTTTACGTATGGCTGGTTGGGACAAAATCGTCAAATTCTCTAATGATGGTACTCTGGTTGAGGGTAAGCCGGTAAAGAAGGTTAAAGGTGGATTCCTCGTTGATATTATGGGAATCGAAGGGTTCTTGCCTAGCTCACTTTCATCTTTTCGTAACGTTGCGGACAAAGATATCTTGTACAAAATATTCAAATTTAAGATTGTTAAAGTTAATAACCTGAGACGCAGCATAATTGTTAGCCGCCGCGAAGCAGTGCAAGCAGATAGAGATGTAGCTAAGGGTAAGATCTGGGGTGAATTAAAGATCGGCAATATTTATCCCGGATTAGTTAAAGCTATTACTGATTTTGGCGCGTTCATTGATCTTGGCGGAGTAGACGGGCTACTGCATATTACAGATATGTCTTGGTCAAAGATCAGCCATCCTTCTGAGATTGTTGCCATAGGCGACAAAATCGAAGTTATGATTTTAAACTTGGATCAGGCATCGGGCAAAGTTTCATTAGGATTAAAGCAAAGATTGCCAGATCCTTGGAAGGACATCGAAGGTAAATTCATCATTGGCGTAAAAGTAAAAGGTAAAGTAGTAAATATTTTGCCATATGGAGTATTTGTGGAGTTAGAAAAAGGTATTGAAGGATTGATTCATGTTTCCGAGATTTCCTGGACTAAGCGAGTCAACAACCCCGGTGAGATGTTTGCCGTGGGAGATATGGTTGAGACGCAGATATTAAGCGTAGAAAAAGATTCGCGCAGGATATCCTTGAGTTTAAAACAGCTCGAAATGAATCCTTGGTTAGAAGCAGAAAAGGTATATCCCGTGGGTACTAAAGTAAGCGGGAAAATTCGCGGTTTTACTGAATACGGGGCTTTTGTGGAGTTAGATTCTAACCTTGAGGGAATGATTCATGTATCTGATATCTCATGGACCAAAAGAATCGGCCATCCTCAGGATGTTTTGAAAAAGGGACAGAAGCTGGATGTTGCTGTACTTTCTGTTGATTCTGCTAATCGCCGTATTGCCTTAGGACTAAAACAGCTGCAGGATAATCCTTGGTCGAAAATCGCCGAGAAATATCCTCTGGATACACAGATGGATGCCGAAGTTTCCAGTATTACTGAGTTTGGTGTATTTGCCAAAATCGATGATGAGCTGGAAGGTTTGATTTACTCTAGTGAGATTGAAAAAGAAACAGTTGCTAATCTTAAACCTGGCGATAAAATAAAGGTAAAGGTAATTAAGGTGGATGTGGAACAGGCAAAAATCGGCCTGACCGCGCGCCTATAAAAAAACAGGTGTCTGTAGGGGAGGTTTAAACCTCCCCTACACGTTTTCTAACTATGGACATAGAAAAACAATTACAGATTATTAAGCGTGGTGTAGTTGAAATAATCTCTGAAGATGAGCTTCGCAAGAAGCTTGCGCAGAGCATTAAAACTAAGCGCCCCTTAAAAATTAAAGCAGGTTTTGATCCGACTGCTCCTGATTTGCATTTAGGCCATACTGTGCTTTTGAGAAAGTTGCGCCAGTTCCAGGATTTAGGGCATGAGGTTTATTTTTTGATCGGTGATTTTACGGGCCGGATCGGGGATCCTTCGGGAAGATCTGAAATAAGAAAACAACTTTCTAAAAAACAAGTTAATAAAAATGCACAAACTTATAAAAAGCAAGTAGCTAAAGTTCTCGATATAAGGAAATTAAAGATCGTATTTAATAGTAAGTGGTTTGATAGGATGAGAGGCCTTGAGTTCGGTAAATTGCTTACTTATTACACAGCTAATAAGCTGCTTGATCGGGAAGATTTCACTCAAAGAAGAAATAGCCAAAAGCCAATTTTTATGTCGGAATTTATTTACCCCGTGCTTCAAGGGTATGATTCAGTTATGCTTAATTCGGATATAGAGATAGGAGGAACTGACCAAATATTTAATCTTTTGGTAGGCCGTGATCTGCAGAGTAGTTTTAAACAACCTCAACAGGTTATATTGACTATGCCTCTTCTAGAGGGTACTGACGGTGTCCAGAAGATGAGTAAGTCTTATGGCAACTATATCGGCATAAATGAGCCGGCCAAGGATATGTTCGGTAAAATTATGTCAGTTTCCGATGAGTTGATGCTTAAATATTATGAATTGCTTACTGACGAAGATTTAAATAAGGTTAAACAGATGCATCCTAAAGAGGCAAAGGTAAATTTAGCTAAAATTATCATTACACAATATCATTCTAGGCAATCGGCAGAAAAAGAGGCAGAGGAGTTTACGCGTGTATTTTCCCAAAAAGAAATTCCCCAGGATATGCCTAAATTTAAAACTGACGGAAAGAAGAATATTCTTGCCATACTTATTGAAAGCAAGCTTGTCGCAAGCGGCAATGAAGCGCGCAGGTTGATTAAGCAAGGGGCAGTTAGCTTTAATAATGTTAGAATCGAAAAAGATGATTTTATTCCGCATGAACCCGGTGTGCTTAAAGCCGGCTCCCGCAGGTTTTTAAAAGTAATTTTATGATCTGGACAATAATCGGCGCAATGGCAGCTACACTAACCATGTTTTCCTTTGTCCCTCAGATATTCAGGTCGCTAAGGACTAAATCTGTTAAGGATGTAAGCCCAGTTACATTATTTCAGCTTTCCGCTGGAGTTTGTTTATGGATGGTATATGGAGTTGCCCGTAAGGATCCGATAATAATAATTGCGAATGTAATAACTTTTTTAACATTGGCTGTGCTCATATTTTTATATTTTAAATACGGGAGGGTTAAATGAAAGGGATAATTCTTGCCGGCGGCAAAGCTACGCGACTTTATCCAATTACCAAAGGCGTCTGCAAGCAAATGCTTCCGATTTATGATAAGCCGATGATTTATTATCCGCTTTCTGTATTGATGCTTGCCGGGATTAAAGATATTTTAATAATTTCTACGCCTAAAGACACTCCAAGATTTAAAGATTTACTTGGGGATGGCCATGACTTGGGCATAAAATTTTCTTACATTGTTCAGCCTGAGCCAAAAGGCATCGCGCAAAGCTTTATCATTGCCGAGGATTTTATAGGTCAGGATAGTGTTTGCCTGATCCTCGGAGACAATATATTTTATGGTTATAATCTAAGTGAACTATTGCAAAATTCAGCTCGGTTAAAAAACGGGGCAATTGTTTTTGGTTATACAGTCAGAGACCCTGAGCGTTATGGCGTAATTGATTTTGACAAGAACTGTAAGGTTAAATCTATCACTGAAAAACCTAAGAAAGCAAAAACTAACTGGGTAGTTTCCGGCCTTTATTTTTACGATAATAACGTAGTTAAAATCGCCAAAAAAATTAAGCCATCAGCCCGCGGTGAGTTAGAAATTACCAGCATTAATAATGAGTATATTAAAAAAGGTAAACTAAAAGTGCAGTTTTTAGGCCGCGGCCATGCCTGGCTTGATACCGGAACCTATGAGGCGCTAATCGACGCTTCCACATTTATTAAAACGATTGAAGAAAGGCAGTGCCTAAAAATCGGCTGTATCGAAGAGGTTGCCTATCGCATGAAGTATATTAATAAAGCGCAACTTGCTAAGCTTGCTGGAGGGTATCACACTAGCTACGGTGAATATTTAAGAGACCTGCTTAATGATAAATAAAAATATTTTAATTTTAGGAAAAGGCTTTATCGGCGAAAGGCTGCAAAAAGAGTTTGGTTGCAGGATTGACGGCTCAATGATAAATTACCTTAGTGAAGCCGAGAAGTTGATTAAAAAATATAACCCTAGAATAATCATTAATTGTATTGGTATTACCGGTAGGCAAAACGTAGATGACTGCGAGCTGGAAAAGGACGCAACTTTGTTGGCAAATAGTTTTGTTCCGGTAATTTTGGCTGAGATATGCCTGCGTAGCAACATTAAGCTTGTGCATATAAGCAGTGGATGTATTTTTAATTATGATTACAAAAAGAATAAGCCGATAAATGAAGATAGCGAAGATTATTTTTTTAAATTATTTTACAGCCGCAGCAAGATTTACGCAGAAAGGGCGATTGAAGCGCTTGCCTGGGATTTCAACATACTTATTACGAGGATTCGCATACCTCTGCTTAATGCCAGGCATCCTAAAAATGTGTTAGATAAACTTATAAAATATAAGAAGGTAATTGATATTGCTAACTCCGTAACCTATATTCCTGATTTTATTCGGGCAATTAAACATTTGATAAAGATTGACGCCCGGGGAGTGTATAATGTAGTAAATAAGGGTGGTTTGCGTTACCCCAAACTTATGCAGGTTTATCAAAAATACGTTCCGGCATTCAAATTTAAAATAATTGCTTTAAAGAAGTTAGGTTTAGTCAGGACTAACCTGATTTTGTCTACAAGCAAGCTTGAAAAATCAGGCTTTAAAGTTAGAAACATTAACTCAGTATTAGAAGAATGCGTAAAAGAATACCTAAAATCTTAGTTACCGGTGGCGCAGGTTTTATCGGCAGCGCCTTTGTAAGACTTATTCTCGGTGATTCCCGTAGCAGAGGTTTAAACCTCTGCTACGGTTGTGTTGTCGTAGTGGATAAACTCACTTATGCCGGAGACCTGAAACGGCTTGAGCAGGTAAAGGGCAGTTTTAAGTTCTATAAAACCGACATCTGCAACAAAATTGGGGTCGGATCTATTTTTGCGAAAGAGAAACCGGATATTGTAGTTCATTTTGCTGCTGAAAGCCACGTCGACCGTAGTATTGACGACGCCACGCCATTTATCGATACTAATATCAAGGGAACTCAAATACTTCTAGACGCTAGCCGCAAATATAAAGTAAGTAAATTTATTTTCATCAGCACTGATGAAGTTTATGGGGAGATTAGTAATGGTAAGTTTAATGAAAATTCTCCGATTAAGCCGAATAGCCCTTACGCGGCTTCTAAAGCGGCAGCAGACCTTCTGGTGCAGTCATATATCAGGACATATAAATTTCCTGCTATAATTATCAGGCCGTCAAATAATTACGGCCCCTGGCAGTATCCGGAAAAACTTATCCCGCTTGCTATTCTTAAAATATTAAATGGCGGCAAGGTTCCAGTTTATGGCTTAGGGAAAAATGTGCGCGAGTGGCTCTATGTTGATGATTGTGCGCGAGGCATTATAGCGATTATGCGCAAGGGAAAAATCGGCCAGACGTATAATTTAGGCAGCGCTTGCGAAAGTAAGAATATCGACACAGTTAAGTTATTGCTAAAAACTCTTGGTGTCGGTCAAGAAAGGTTTGAGTTTGTTTCCGACCGCCTGGGCCATGATATAAGATATAGCCTTGATTCAAGAAAAATTACCAGAGAAATCGGTTGGAAGCCGGTTGTTTTGTTCGCGCAAGGCCTTAAGCTTACCGTAGCCTGGTCACTTAAACATCAAGCATGGTATTTAACAAAGGAGTAGTATGTCAGTTATCATAGTTACAGGTTCTTGTGGTTTAATCGGTTCTGAAACCGTGAGTTTTTTTGCTGAAAAAGGCTTTGATATTGTCGGTATAGATAATAATATGCGTAAAAGTTTTTTTGGCTCAGACGGCTCAATTCTTTGGAATAGAAAACGCCTTGAGAAATTGCATAAAAACTATCGGCATTACGCCGAAGATATTCGCAATCAGGGTAAAATAAATTCAATACTTAAGAAATACAATAAAGATATCGTTTTAATTGTGCATGCCGCAGCCCAGCCATCTCATGATTGGGCAGCTAAAGACCCTATGGTTGATTTTGGGGTTAATGCCCAAGGCACGCTGGTTATGCTTGAGGCAATGCGTAAATTTTCTCCACACGCAGTTTTTATTTTTATCTCTACTAATAAAGTTTACGGTGATACGCCAAATCGCCTGCCTTTAATGGAAAAAGATAAACGTTTTGAGATCTCAACCGATCATAAATACTACAAAGGTATAGATGAAACAATGAGCATTGATAATTGCTTACACTCAGTTTTCGGCGCATCAAAAGTTGCTGCTGATGTTATGACCCAAGAATATGGCAGGTATTTTCATCTTAAAACCGGCATATTCAGAGGGGGTTGCCTAACTGGGCCGGCGCATTCTGGTGCTGAGTTGCATGGGTTTTTGTCATACTTAGTTAAATGCGCTGTAACAAAACGTAACTATAAAATTTACGGCTACCTTGGCAAGCAGGTTAGGGATAATATACACTCTTTTGATTTAGTGAACGCGTTCTACCATTATTTTCAAAATCCGCGCTGCGGAGAGGTTTATAATATCGGTGGAGGCAGGTTTGCTAATGTTTCAATCCTGGAAGCAATCCAGATGTGCGAGAAGTTAACTGGCGAGAAGTTCGATTATGAATATATTAACACTAACCGCATCGGCGACCATATCTGGTGGATCAGCGATGTTTCTAAATTTAAATCGCACTATCCTGATTGGCAATATAAATTTGGAATAGAAGAAACGATTAAGCAAATTTATCATTCCCAAAAATCATAGACAGTAGATTCAAGTTGCTAACGCAACACTTCACAAAATTTTTCATGGGGTGTATAAAACCCAAGCGTTTTTCGTGGTCTATCATTTAATTCATCTTGAACCTCTTTGAGTCGGTCTCTTGAGATCTTTGAAAAATCGGTTC
>JAKLQX010000051.1 GCA_022013085.1 Candidatus Omnitrophota bacterium
ACCGTAACAGGTGTGTTTGGCGTTTGTTACCATGGGTATAAAATAGGGGATGAAATTATTTTAGAAGATTTTACGCATGCACCGAAACATTTCTGTCTGGGCCTTGCGCACGCGTTATTTCCGGTTATTTATGCCTTAAGTTTTAAAGCCAAATTCGGTTTTCGTGATAATCAGCGTTCGCTGTTGGTAACCTGTCCTGATGGAGGAAAATTAGAATTTAAAGCAGAGATTTTGGGTAAGGGCGGCGAGTTAGAAACTTTAGCCAAAGATCCTAACCATAAATTTAACCCTAAAAAGATGGTTATTGAAGTGGTGCAGGCAAAGGGAAAATGCACTTTTGGTTATAAGATCGGAGATAAGTGGGAGACAAACGGGCTAAAATGTATTCCCGGATTCTGCGGGGCGGCTTTTCATACGGCATTTCCCGCGCTTTTTGCTTTAAACTTCGGAGCCAAATTTCATTTTATGGACAATCCGGATGCAATTGACACCGTTACCTGCCCGGATGGGGGGAATATTGTTTTTAAGGTGACAAGGGTCGAATAGACCCCCTCCCTGGCCCTCCCCACAAGGGGGAGGGAATATGTGTTGTAAAGGAAAGATAGAATATGACTAAGCGTAGAGTAGTAGTGACTGGCATCGGGGTGATTTCCCCTAATGGTATTGGTAAAATAAATGCTTGGAACGGGATGTCTGCCGGATTATCCGCGGTAAGACTGGTGGATGGTTTTGACGTTTCAGTATTTAATACTAAAATTGCCGCGGAGGCGCGTGATTTTGATCCTTTCAAACTCGGCCTAACGCATAAAGAAGTAATGCGTATGGATCGTTATGTGCAATTTGGCGTGACTGCCGGAAAAATGGCAGTTGAGGATAGTAAGCTAAATTTTGCCAAAGAAGATCCGCGGCGTATCGGGGTTTGTTTGGCCAATGCTATATGCGGCACAAAATATATGGAAGAAGAGTTTGCTCTTGTGACTTGCGACGGGAAAAAACCCATAGATCCTTCTTTAGTGCGGCCGGATTTATATGACGCAGCGATGTTTAATACCCCTTCAATAGAGCTATCCGCGCGATATGGCTTAAAAGGAAGTTGCAATACTATTTCTACCGGCTGTACCGCGGGAACGGATTCGCTGGGGTTTGGTTTAGAGACTATTGCCGATGGCGAACAAGACATAATGATTTGCGGAGCGGCAGAAGCACCGCTTACACCGATTACTTTTGGTGCTTTTGATGTGGTAAATGTTTTATCAGTGCAAAATGAATATCCGCAAAAAGCTTCCCGGCCTTTTGATAATAAAAGGGATGGATTTGTTTTGGGGGAGGGCGCGGGAATTTTAATTTTAGAAGAATTAACCCATGCCTTAAAACGCAATGCTCCGATTTATTGCGAGGTTTTAGGTTTTGGTACAAGTTGCAACGCATATCACATGACGGATCTTCCTTCGGATGGCCGGGCAATGGAAACCTGCATTAATCTGGCTTTAAAGGATTCCGCGGTGGCTCCACAAGAGGTTGATTATATTAACGCGCATGGCTCCAGCACGCGTATGAATGATATATTTGAGAGTACTGCCTATAAAGCAGTTTTTGGAGATTATGCTTATAAACTTCCTATTTCGTCATTTAAATCCATGATTGGCCATCCACTGGCTGCGGCAAATGCCATCGAGATGACTGTAGCCAGCATGATTTTTGAGAAAAACATCCTGCCTCCTACAATAAATCAGGAAGAAAAAGACCCGCAATGCGATTTATATTATATTCCTAATGAAGCGATAGAGAAAAAAGTGGATATTATTTTAAAAACCAGCAGTGGATTTTCAGGAATACATTCGTCGTTAGTTTTCAAACGATTTAAGGAATAATCTAACCTGTAAGGGAGGTTTAAACCTCCCTTACAGATATGGATATTTAAAATTATGGAAAAAATAGCAATCACAGGTATTGGTATAGTCAGCCCTTCAGGAATCGGCAAGCGGCAGTTTTGGGCAAATATTAAAAGCGGGCGTTCATTTATAAAAAAAATTACCCGTTTTGACGCTGAAAAATATCCTGCGCGCATCGCCGGACAAATTGATGATTTAGAAAAATATACGCATTTATCTGAAAGGCTTTTAAAAAAGATCGACGTCTTTAGCCATATGGCTTTAATTGCCAGCGAGATGGCTTTGCAAGAAGCAGGTATTGATATTAAGAACGAGGATCCTAACCTAATAGGTATTTTTTTAGGTAACGCGATCGGCGGATGGCTTTACGCGGAGACAGAGCTAAGAGATCTTTATTTAGAGGGCCGCGAAGGTGTTTCTCCATATATGGCTAGCGCATGGTTTGCCGCGGCTCCTCAGGGGCAGGTTTCTATCTATTACGGGATTAAGGGTTTTAGCAAGACGGTGGTAAGTGACCGGGCGAGTTCATTAATGGCTTTAGGCTACGCGAGAAAAATTTTATATCAAAATAAATTAAATATGATTTTAGGCGGGGGGATGGAAGCGCCGGTTACGCCTTATGCTTTATTGTGTTGTAATACTTACGGCGCGTTATCAAAAAATAATAATGACCCTGAACACGCCTATTGCCCTTTTGATAGGAAGCGCAGCGGTTTTGTTATTGGAGAGGGCTCAGGGATTGTGGTTATGGAAAGTATCGCGCGTGCCAAAAAAAGAGGCGCGAATATTTTAGGGTTTATTAGTGGTTATGCTACTAATTGTGACGGGGTGGATAGAATAAATTGCGCAAGCGATGGCAAGGAGTTAGCTTGGGCTATAAATAACGCGCTAATTGACGCGCAAGTTAATGCTGATGAAATTAATTATATTAGCTTAGATGGCTTAGCTGTCGATTTATGGGATAATTCTGAAATTAACGCCTTAAGGATAGTTTTCGGGGCTAGGTTAAAAGACATTCCAATAAGCTGCCCGAAGTCAATGTTTGGAAATTTGTTGGGGGCTTCTGGGGTAGTGGATATGATTACTACTATTTTAGCTATGGAGCATAACCTTGTTCCGATTACCTTAAACTTAGACGCGCCTAGCGTAAAAGGATTGAATTATGTAATTGGCGAAGCTAAAGAATACAAAATAAATAAAGCCTTAATTATTTCCCGCGGCCGTGGCGGGATTAATGCGGTATTAGTAGTGGAAAAAACGTAAGGGGATACTATAAATATGTCATTCTGAGGGAGCGAAGCGACCGAAGAATCTCTTCTTTGGATTCTTCGCCCCTTCGGGGCTCAGAATGACAAAATCAGGAGGAAACAATGAAGATTTTATTTGTTATGCCAAAAGTCGGTGCTTGGGCAACGCATGGGACACATCGGTCTCCTAATCAGTTATACGCGCATTGGGCAGCATACGCGCGTGAAAGAGGCTATGGGGATGTTTCTGTTTTAGACGGTAAAGCCGATCAAATTCCAATGGATCTATTAATTGAAAAGGTGAAAGCTATAAATCCTGATATCGTGGTTATGGGCGAGCAGTTACACGGTTATGGCGGATACGGGGTTTTACGGCATTTTAAAGATGCAGCCATAGGAATTAAAAAAGCGCTGCCTAAAACAAAAATAATTCTTGGTGGGTTATGGTATTCAGCAATGCCAGTGCCGACATTAGAAGAAATCCCTGAAGTTGATTTTATAGTTATGGGTGAAGAGGAATCTTTCGGGGATTTACTTGAGGCGATAGATAAAAATAAGCCACTTCGCGACGTAGGAGGTGTTACCTCGCGTGTTGACGGGGCAATTGTTATGGGCCCGCATAAGCCGCTTATGACCGATCTGGATAAACTTCCTTTACCGGCTTATGATTTATTTCCCATGGATAAATATGTAGGCCATACCTACTGGAAACCGTTTGTGGATATGGTTACTTCACGAGGATGCCCTTCAGCGTGCACCTTTTGTTATGAGTGGGATCAGTTTGACCCGCGCTCGCCTTCAGATTTTCTAAAATGGCGCGCTAAATCTCCGGCAAGAGTTATGGAAGAGATGAATCTTTTACATAGAAAATACGGGGTTAAGGTTGTAGTTATTCAGGATGATAATTTTAATGTCGACCCAAAACGAGTGCAGAAGTTTTGTGAACTTAAAAAAGCATCCAATAATCCGATTAAATGGGTATCTTTAGGGCGTGCTAATGATTGGGTTAATTGCGAATCTATCCTTCCTTTGATGAAGGAGAATGGTTTAATCATGGGAGTTTTTGGCATTGAGGTTACCACTCAGTCAGAACTTAAGAAAATCGCCAAAGGCATTACGATCGATCAGATTAAAAAAACTATAGAAATGTTCCGTAAAAATGATATCGCGATTGTCGCCGATATCATGATGGGTTTTGATTATGATACCGAAGAGATCATCAAGCAGCGTTTTGAGTTTACGGATCAGGTTGACCCGGATATTCTCTGGGTGGGTTATGTTACTCCTGCTCCAAATTCCCCGATGTGGAGAATTGCTTTAAAGAAAAATTGGATTGATGTAAAAAAAGTAGATTTTAGCCAATGGGATTTTCTCCATCCCGTGATCCCTACGGACCATTTATCTACAACAGACCTCGGCCGCTTGGGTTCTTGGTGCATGCGTGAATTTTTCTCTAAGCCGGGCAGGATAAATAGAATTATGGAAAGTAATTTTGATCCGTTAGCTAAGCTCTGCTTCCAGGATGTTATGGCTGGAGTAGGCAAATGGGAAGCAGCCGCGACCAAGGGAGAAGTGCAGATATAGATATAAGTTAATGACCAATTATCAAATCTCAATGTCGAATGAAATCCCAATGATCCAATGACCAAAATTGGAACTTGGGGTTTGTGAATTCATTCGTCATTGGAGCTTGAATATTGAAAATTAGTGAGTTTATTTGTTTGATAGTGATTAGTATTTATGTAGTTTATGGGAGGGTTTAGATGGATACAAAAATAAAAGTCAAGGAAGTATTGAGTAATCTTTTGAAGGTAAAGATTAATGAGTTAAAAGATGATTTGTCATTGCAGGATTCCGTCGGCGTGGATTCTACGGAAATGGTGGAATCAGTGATTGCGCTAAGCAAGGCCTTTGGCATTTCTTTAAGCGCGAAAGAAATTACTAAATTCTCGACTATTAATGATATTGAAAAAGTGATCCAGTCAAAATTAACCAAATGAAAATTATTGACCTAAGCTTACCAATTGATGAATTAGCCTTTGAGGTGCACAAGGTTGATATTGAGCGCGTAACTCATAAAGCCGGGGTTGGGAAATTTAACCGCGTGATTATGGGCAAGACCTTGTGGGGTAAGATTAAATATATCTTCGGCCAACGCATCATAAAATCAACTGATCTTCCTGATGAGGAATTTTTATCACTAGAAATTGTGCATGCACCTGTGCATATTGGCACGCATCTAGACTATTCTTTTCATTATGGCTCTAAATCAGAGGGCAGGGCTTCTAAGACCGCGGATGAAATACCTTTGGAATATTGTTATCAAAATGGAGTAAAGCTAGAATTTACCCATAAAAAGCCTAATGAAGTGATCAAGGCAGATGATATTGAAGCAGCGCTTAAAAAAATAAATTATCAGTTGAAGCCCTTAGATATTGTTTTATTGCATACCGGCGCGGATAAGTTATATGGCGGCCCGAAATATTTTGCGGATTATCCGGGGGTTGATCCTTCGGCGATTGATTATCTTTTAGAGCGGGGGATAAAGATTTTTGGCGTGGATACTATGGGCATTGACCGGCCTTATAGATTTATGCTTAAAGAATTTTTAGAGACAAAAGATGTCCGGAAGTTTTATCCGGCGCATTTTTATGGCCGTAAAAAAGAATTCATCCATATCGAGAGGTTGACTAATTTGGAGAATTTACCGGATTTCGGATTTAAAGTGCTTTGTTTTCCGATACGTATAAAAAATACTGGTGCGGCATGGGCGAGAGTAGTTGCTTTTTTAGATTAATAGCGTAAAACGGGTCCTGTCTTGAGTATTTTCTAGCGCTGACGCGCGTCGAAAACACCCAAGCCACCCGTTTTTATCAAAATCTAAAAAAGCTAAATAATAAGGGGGATGAAATGGGACATACTTGCAATTCAATTATAATTAATGCGCCGTATGATTTAGTTTTTGATATTTCTAATGATATTACGCGTTGGACGGAGTTATTCGGCAGCGAATACAAAAAAGCAGAGGTAGTGAAGATTGAAGTGAACAAAATTACCTTTCGCCTTACGGATGAAGATGATAAATCCTGGCAATCCTGGAGGCTGCTTTTTAAAGATAAGTATTTTGCCTACGCCGAAAGAGAAGAGCCTAAATTCCCTTTTAAATATATGAAGATTATCTGGCTCTACACCCCTGAATCCGAAGGTGTGTTGATGACCTGGATTCAGCATTTTGAAATGGATGCAAAGGCCAAATTTAATGATTCTCAGATTGAAGGGTTTATTAATGAGGGCTCGCAGCATAATTTAAAGATTTTTAAAGAGATTATTGAAAGAGAAGCGTTGCGTTGAAGAAAACTACATTTAGTATTCTTTGTTTAGAAGGTTCAGTTTTATCTTTTAATGTTGCCGCAGCCGCGGCTTTGATTCCTTCTATTGCGTCTGACTTTGCTCTTTCTCAGTTTGTCGTGGGTAAGATTATTTGGCTGTATATGCTTCCGTATGGCCTGGCAGCATTTTTTTATGGGCCATTGGTACGCGCTTTTGATGCCCGCAGAGTGGAGTTGGTTTGTATATTCTTGTTCTCTCTGGCAAATCTCATGGCAGGTTTATCGCAAAATATCGCTACGCTTTTTGTTGCCAGATTTCTTATGGGACTTTTTGGCGCCTCAGTTATTCCTCTGGGGCTAATTTTGATCGCTAAACGTGTAAGCCAGCATAAGCGCGGAGGTTATATTGGCGTATTTTTTGGCTCTACCTTTATTGCTTCTTTATTGGGTTTATTTTTAAGCGGGTTCATTCCTTGGCGCTTGATTTTTATTATCCCCGCAGTTTTGGGGCTGGTTCTCTGGATTTTTATGTATATTTATCTGCCTCACTTTAATGAGGATTTAGGGCGTTTACGGTTTGGATATTTTGCGGCGTTTAGAAATAAGAAAGTAATCAGAATCTTTGTTTATATCTTTCTCATAAGCATGATTTACCATGCGGTGCAACAATGGTTAGGGGTTTATTTCTCAACCCAGCGGTTTTTAAGCCAGTTTACTATTAGCATGTTGATTACCTTGACTAGTCTTAGCGGGATATTTGGCGAGTTTTTTGGTGGGCATCTTGCCGATAAGATAGGCAGGCCCAGGGTAGTAAATCTGGGTATTATCGCCATGGTTTTTTGTATCGCGCTGCTTTTATTAAAATTGCCTTTAATTTTGCTTGGCCTGGTGATGATCATTTGGGGCCTGGGTTGGACCTTTAATCATGTAGGTTTAGCGACCATGTTAACTGACCTGCCG
>JAKLQX010000052.1 GCA_022013085.1 Candidatus Omnitrophota bacterium
ATTAACTAATGTAGGGCTAGAAGTGGTTTCTTTAGAAGCTGCGCAAGGTGATTTTATTTTTGAGATAGAAATTACTTCAAACCGTCCAGACTGGTTAAGCGTTTTGGGGGTTGCCCGGGAAGTCGCGGCAATTACGGGTAAAAAGTTAACGTCATTGCGAGGCGGAGCCGAAGCAATCTCAGAAAAGGGATTGCTTCGCCCCTTCAGGGCTCGCAATGACAAAACCCGTAAATCCGTAAACCAGTTAACAATCAAGATTGAAGATAAAAAAGACTGTCCGTTCTATACCGCCAGAATAATTAAAAATGTAAAGGTTGGTTCTTCTCCGGAGTGGCTAAGAAAGAGATTGGAACTAGTAGGATGCCGTAGCGTAAACAATATTGTGGATATCACTAACTATTGCTTATTTGCGTTAGGCCATCCTTTGCATGCTTTTGATCTGGATAAATTAAATAAGGCTACGATTATTGTGCGCCGGGCTAAAGCAGGCGAAAAGATCACTACCATTGATAATCAGCAAAAGTTATTAACTCCCGAGATTTTAGTTATTGCAGATAATCATAAGCCAGTAGCCATAGCCGGGGTTATGGGTGGAAAAGATACTGAGGTTACTTCTAAAACGTGTAATATTTTACTTGAATCAGCAATCTTTAATCCTATATTGGTGCGTCGAGGCCGGCAAAAGTTAGGGTTGCAATCTGAGTCGGCTTATAGATTTGAAAGAGGAGTAGATTTAGAGAGCGCAAAAAATACTTCTTTATTGGCTCAGAAATTAATCTGTGAATTGGCTCATGGCAAGCCACGCGGCAAAAAAAGTTTAGGTGTGTTTAAACCCGCTTACCTGTCAATTAAATTAGATATTGCTTATGTAAATAGAATACTGGGGACAAAGATAACTACGCTTAAGGCCAAGCAAATCTTAAGTAGCTTAGGTTTTAGCCTAAAGACACAAACAAAAAATATCTTATTAGTAAAGGTGCCCAGTTTCAGGCAGGATATTAAATCTGCGATAGACTTAGTGGAAGAGGTTGCACGTATCTATGGTTATGCCGCGATTGCCCAAACCTTACCTGCAATAAAGCCTGGCCTAAATACCTTTGGTAAGACAGAGAGTGTTTCTTATATCAAGAATGTTTTATTAGGGCTGGGTTTACAAGAGGCAATTACTTATAGCTTGGTGGATCGGCAGTTATTGATAAAATTAGGAATTAAACTTGATGTTAATCTAGTTGAGATTTCCAATCCCTTAAGTCGCGAACAGGAAGTTTTACGTCCTACGCTTTTGCCCAGCCTTATGCGCTGTTTGGCTTATAATTTAAACCAGCAGCAGGAGTATGTAAATATTTTTGAAGTAGCTAATATTTTTTCAGGCAGTAATAATGTTACTCAGCACCCGGCCCTATCGGATGAGCCGGTACGCGCTTCTGCGCAGCACCCGGCCTTATCGGATAGGCCGGTACGCGCTTCTGCGCAGCACCCGGCTTTATCGGATGAGCCGGTACGCGCTTCTGCGCAGGAGGAGCTATCGCTAGGTATTGCTTTATGCGGGACCAGCTCCTTTTTGATTAAACAGGGTTTAATCAAAGATGAAATTACCCTCCTACATTTAAAAGGTATTTTAGAAGAGCTATTTAATAAACTTGGGATACAGGGGTATGGTTTTAAGAGTAAAGGCGGTAAACAGATTAGTATTATTGTGGGCGAGCAGGAAGTAGGAGTTATGCTTGATTTAAATAAACAAGTTTTAGATGCTTTTGATATCAAAAACAAGCAGGTTGTTTTGGCGGAAATAAATTTAGAGAAGATATTTACATATATCAATTTAAAGAAGAAATTTTCAAACATCCCTAGATATCCGGCGATAACTAGGGATATAAGTTTTATAGTTAAAGATGATATATCTGTGAAGGATTTGATTTGGGCAATAGAAGAAAAGGGGTTAACACTATTGAGTTTGGCAAAAGTTGTGGATTATTATCAAGGTAAGCAAATCCCTGCTGGATTTAGGGGCTTGACTGTATCTTGTGTTTATCGCGCCCCCGACAGGACACTTACTGAAGAAGAGCTCTCGCCAATACATAATTCTATTTGTGCTTTTTTAGTTGAGCGATTTGGTATAAAATTACGCTA
>JAKLQX010000005.1 GCA_022013085.1 Candidatus Omnitrophota bacterium
TGTTTTGCTTTTAGAGTTTTTTTAACAACTTTTGAAGCAATTGCCCAGATAGGAAACATTAGCACATAAAAAACTCCGCACGTTGTGGGGCCTAAATATCCGTCTGGGATATGCATATTATTTTAAAGCCTCCTTGCGCATAATGAAAAATACCGGAATAGCCGCTAATTCAACTACAATGCTGATAATTATAACCGCAGGTATCGAGTATTCATAAAGCAGCCCAGTAACAGTACTGCCAATAAAAATTGCCAAACCATATGTCGCATTAAATATTCCGTAACCAGTCCCCCTCTTCTTTAGAGGCGTAAGATCAGCAATCGCGGACTTCATCACTGTTTCATGCGCTCCCATAACAATCCCCCAGATAATTGCGCCAGCTAAACACAAAGAAAACTTTGAAGAAAAAACAAAAGCTGGTATAAATAACGAAAAAACTGGAATAGCAAGTAAAGTCAACAGGCCTGCTTTTTCATTATTACGTTTGGCCTTAAAGATATCATATGTCTTACCAATAATAATAGCTGCCAAAGCATCAACTCCCATAGCTATCGCGTAAAATAATGGAATCTGCGCATCAGTCATTACTTGCTTAGCTTTAAAGTGATAACCAACCAGCGCGAAATTAGCAAAACCAAGAGTGGTTACAAAAGTAAAAACCGTGTATATCCAAAAAACTTTACTTAATTTATCTGATTCCGGATTTTTAATTACTGAACTTTCTAAAACTTGAGGATTAGGAACAGCGCGATACGCAAAGAAAATACACAACATAACTAAAGCTAGCGGGATCCAAAGTAAGGCATATCCTTGTTGATAATCAGCTAACCCTCTTGAGCCTTTGCCTAAAAACACAAAAAGCAGAGTAAAAATAAGCGGCCCGGTAATCGCGCCTATTTGATCAAGCACTTCCGCTATCGCAAAACCAAAACCTGTACCGACTTGCTTGGTAGCTTGGGAAAGAATAGTATCTTTTGCCGGACTGCGTATTGCCTTACCCAACCTCTCCATAATAATAAAAATAACTGCTATCTGCCAAATACCGGTAAGTGAAAGTAATGGGACGCTGACTAACAAACCATAACCGATAAAAGTAAACAACCAGTAAGCTTTTTTCTTATCTGCAAAATACCCTGAAAGCAAACGCACGGCATAACCTAAAAATTCAGCCAGCCCGGCAACTAAACCCACCATCGCCGCGTTCGCGCCAAGGGTCAAAAGATACGGCCCATTAACACTGCGCGCCCCCTCATAGACCATATCGCCAAAAAGGCTGACTAGGCCAAAAAGCAAGATAAGCTTAAACGCGGTTTTCTTTTGATTATTCATTAGAAATGGATTAGTTTAATCCTTTGCGGAAACGTAAAGAACTCAAAGTGATGACAAAAATTCCCATAAATAAAAGCGGTAAAAGCTGCGGCCAAAGAACTTCTATGCCTACACCTTTTAAAAAAATACTTCTAATTACCACCATAAAATAACGCATGGGGTTAAAAATAGTAAAGAATTGGATAATTTTAGGCATATTCGATATGGGATAAGCAAATCCCGAAAGTAAAACCGTGGGCAGATAATAAAGAAAAACTGACATATTTGCTTCCTGTTGAGTTGCGGATATTGTAGAAATAAATAAACCGATTCCCAAAGTAGTAAATAAATATATGCAGGTAGAAAACAGCAGGAAAAAGACATTGCCCCTTAACGGCAGATGAAACCAAAATACTCCTAATGTAGTAATTAGAAGAATTTGCACAAGCGAGATTACCGCAAAAGGCATAAGCTTGCCAATAATAAGCTCCAGCGGCCTTAACGGGCTTACGATTAGCTGCTCCATCGTGCCAATCTCCTTCTCCTTAACTATGGCCATAGCCGTTAATAAAAGAGACATCATTGTTACGATAGTGGCGATTACCCCGGGCAGATAATAATTTCTTGAAACAAGATTACCGTTAAACCAGGCGCGGTCCTTAAGATCCACGCTAGGCACAGTGTTGATAAAACCCGCTGCTTCGGCTTTATTTTTAAGCAGCTCTTGCTGATAATCGCCGATAATTGTATTGGCATAACCCAAAACAATCATCGCAGTATTTGAATCCGTGCCATCAAAAGCTAACTGCACATTGGCGTCTTTATTAGCCACGAGGTTACGTCCAAATCCGCGGTCAATGCGGATAACCAGATTAACCTTGCCTTTATCTAAAACAAAATCCTGCTCGGAGTCATTATAAATATACTGCTCAGGGATAAAATATTTGGAGTAAGTAAACCGGCGCAGAAGTTCACGGCTTTCTGAAGTATTATCCTTGTCATAAATAGCAGTAGGTATGTAAGTAATGTCTTTATTCGCAGCATAACCGAAAAGTATTATCTGGATAAGCGGAGAGACAAAAATTATTGTCCTCATCCGTGGATCGCGGAAGATCTGCTTAAATTCTTTTATGAAAATCGCTTTTGCCCGTTCGAACATTGAACTCCTTAATCTTAAGCTACTTTTTTCTTGAATTTTCTAACCGCAAAAACAAACATAACGCAAGCAAATAAAAATAAAAAAAGCGCTTCATCCCAAATAGTAGCGATTCCATTCCCCTTAAGGAATAAATCCCTTAATACAGTAATATAATAACGCGCGGGGATAAAATAAGTAAATACCTGTATAAATTTTGGCATATTAAAAATTGGATAGATAAAACCGGAGAGTAACATTGTTGGTATAAGCGTGGAGATACTAGCAAGCTGGCTGGCCATAAGCTGCGTTCTGGAAGCAACAGAAATTAATATCCCCTGAGAAAGAGCTCCGGTTATAAATAAAGAGCTTAAAATTATAAGCAGCATATAATTACCCCGAAAAGGTACTCCGAATAAAAACTGCGCCATAAACACCCCGACCATAAGATCAAAAAATGCAATTATAAAATAAGGTATGAATTTACCAATAATAAGTTCTGGGCCTTTTATGGGAGTAGAAATCAATTGCTCCATGGTTCCTCTCTCCCATTCACGGGCAATAGTAACGGAAATAAGCAAAGCTGAAATAATCATAATAATCATGGCAATGACTCCGGGAATAATAAACCAAGTGCTGATTAAGCCCATATTAAACCAAATCCTCGGATGGGCATTTACAGATTTTACCGGGCTTAGGCCATGCCTGGCAAAAACATTGCTTAAAAGAGCCACGTTATATTTCGAAACTACTGAACGCACATAACCCATGGCGATAGTAGCGGTATTGGCGTCAGAGCCATCGACGATTAATTGTAAAGGCGCAGTTTTCCCCGACTGAATATAATGCGAAAAATCTTTAGGGATAACCAAAGCCATCATTACATCGCCATTATCAATTTTATGCTGGATATCCCGGTAATTATCCGTATAACCGATTATTTTGAAATATTTGGAGTTTTTAAAATTAAGCAGGAATTCGCGGGTAATCTGCGAAGAAGGATCCTGGTTCCAGATGAGCGTATGCACCTGGTCAATATCCAGGGAAAGCCCGTAACCAAAAATTAAAAGCATGAATATCGGAATCGCCAGCGCCAAACCTAAACTACGCGAGTCACGCTTAATCTGCACAAACTCTTTGTGCGCTACTGCTTTAATCCTTTTTAGACTCTGCCTGATCATATTCTTCTATTTCTGAAACAAATACGTCCTCTAGCGAAGGGGTGATTTTCTTAACGCTAGATCCCAAAATATTTTCGCTTTGTAAGAATTCTTTTATCGCAGGTATTGCTTTGGCGCTATCATAAACCACAGCGTGAATATTCGATCCAAAAAGCGCTGCCTCCTTAACCCCTGCTACCTGGCTTAATTTCTCAAGCCATTTTTGAGAATCAGGCAAAGTTATTTCCAGCACCTCATTTTTCATATTTTCGCTTTTCATTTGCTGCGGAGTACCCATGGCAATAATTGTCCCATGATAAATTAAAACCATACGGTTACAATTTTCCGCTTCGTCCATATAATGCGTGGTGATAAAAACAGTTACTCCCTGATTAGCCAGTTCTTTAATCGTTCCCCAGAAATTAGCGCGGGTTATCGGGTCTACTCCTGAAGTAGGTTCATCAAGAAATATAATTTTCGGCTTATGCAGAAGCGCGCAACCTAAAGCTAAGCGCTGCTTCCAACCGGCAGCAAGCGTTGAGGTAAGGCTTTTCTCCATTCCCTCTAAACCTGCAGCCTGGATAACTGAATTAAAGCGCTCTCTTTTATCTGCCTTGGGAATTTTATATATGCCACTATAGAAATTAATATTTTCCTCTACGGTCAGATCATTATAAAGAGAAAACTTTTGCGACATATACCCAATATGCTCTTTAATCTTATACTGCTCTTTGATAATATCATATCCGCCAACTTGGCCTTTTCCTGAAGTTGGACTAATAATCCCGCAAAGCATCCTGATCGTAGTAGATTTTCCTGCGCCATTTGGCCCCAGAAATCCAAATATCTCTCCCTTACTAACCTGGAAATTAATTTTGTTAACTGCCACAAAAGCGCCAAACCTTTTTTCTAGATTTTCTACACTAACAGCTATATTATCGCTCATATTTGGTCTAGCAGGTCTTCAGTTTAGCGGGTCCTGTCTGCCAATCCACCTCACCCGTGCTCGTTTTACTGCGCGCGGGTAAGGGCTTCGTCTTGGCAGCCACCCGCTAGAATAATCCGCAGTCTTAGGTTTTGACTTCCTCGCACTCTTTAATTATCTGTATAAACGCTTCTTCCAATGTTTTAACATTGCGCTCTTTTTTAATATTATCCGGAGTGTCACAACGCAAAAGTTTTCCTTTATGCATCAGCCCTACTCTGTGGCAGCGTTCTGCTTCATCAAGATAAGATGTGGAACAAAAAATCGTTACTTTTTCTTTTAATAAATCGTAAAGAATCTTCCAAAAATCTCTGCGGGAAACAGGATCTACCCCATTCGTGGGTTCATCAAGAAACAAAACTTTAGGCGTATGGATTAAAGCGCAAGCCAGCCCCAGCTTTTGTTTCATCCCACCGGAAAGTTTTCCTGCCAAACGCTGTTTAAAAGGAAGCAACCCGGAAAAACCCAACAGGCGGTCAACAGATGCTTCGCGTTTATCTCTAGGCACACCGTAAACATCAGCGTAAAAATTAATATTCTCGATCACGGTTAATTCCTCATAAAGCCCAAAACGCTGAGACATATAGGCAATAGATTCTTTAAGGCTTTCCGCCTCTTTTACAGTATGTTTATTATAAACCCAAGCTTGGCCTTCTGTAGGATCAAGAATGCTGGTTAATAAGCGCATGGTTGTAGTTTTGCCGGCGCCATCCGGGCCGACTAAACCGAATATCTCACCCTCTTCTACCTCAAGATTAAAATCACTGACAGCAGCAAGAGAAGCAAACCTCTTGGTTAACCCAACGGCTTTGATAGTAATCATTTTTTATTCAATAATGTAGGCGTCAGCCGGCATACCCGGCTTTAATTCAAGACTGGAATTATCTACTCTTACCTTAATGCGGTAGACTAACTTCACCCGTTCCTCCTGGGTTTGAATGAACTTAGGAGTGAACTCTGCCTGGCTAGAAACAAAAGAAACTTGTCCTTTATATTTTTTACCCACATATGTATCCGTGGTCACTTCTGCATCCTGATTTAGCTTTACCCTACCAAGGTCTTTTTCGTTGATATAAGCAGTTACCCAAATATTATTTAAGTCAACAGCAGTAAAAACCGGAGTACCTGATTTAACCACCTCACCTGCCAAACTACTTTTTACTAGAATAAAACCATTCAGAGGAGAAGCTAATTCTGCAAAACCAAGACGCGTTTGGGCTAATGCCAAAGAAGCTTTTAATTGCTCAACCTTTGCTGCGCTTGCATCATATTTTGTTTTATCCTGGTCTCTTTTTTGCATCGAGACTGCCCCTTCTTTAAAAAGATTCTCTGACCTCTCATAATCTACCTTGGCTAATTCATAATCAAACTGAACAGCAAGAAGTGAAGCTGCGGAATTATCCATCTCCTTCATTAATTCATCAGTATTAAGGCGCGCTACTATCTCCCCCTGCTTAACCACTTTGCCTTCATCGCTAAGCAACTCAATTATCTGGCCGTCTACGCGAAAAGATATACGCACATCATCGCCTTCAATGTTACCAGAGACTTTTAAAACTTTAACATGATTATGCTCCTTTACAAAATATGCTGTCAAAATTAATCCTGTAATAATAATTACGCCAACTAAAATAATTAATTTAACTTTGTTTTTCATGCTTTGCCTCCTTGTCTACCTAGACAACACCCGCACAATTCTAATCAGCGCGGGGTGTCTCAATAAAAGGCTTGCCAATACTACGGTCAAGATAAGCCTGCGCCATTAAATAATCAAAGGTGCCCGCAGCCAGATTTTTCTGAATCTGAGCAAGCGAAACCTGGGCATCGAATACATCCAAATTAATTGCTACGCCATTAGCGTAACTGACCTCACTAATCCTCAAAGCCTCTTTTGCCTGCTCAACATTGTCGCGCTGAGAGAGGATAATTGCTTCAGCCTGCTTAAGATCAAGGCAAGCCTTGCGCACTTCCACAGCAATCTGATCCACTAAATTATCTTTACTGATCTTTGCTTGTGCATATTGCGCCTTAGCCGCATCTACTTTAGCTTTGGTTGAAAATCCCTCAAAAATAGGAATATTTATGGATATCCCCGCATTCCAATTTCTCTGTTTTTCATTAAACATATTGCTAAGGCTAGGTGAGCGATAAGAATATCCTGCTGAGATATCCACTTGCGGCCGGTACCCGGATTTGGCCATTTGAATTCCCCACTTATCAATATCTATACCCAAAGATTTTAGCTTTATCTCCGGGCGCTGTAAATAAGCATTCTTTAAAAAATCCTTTTCATCTATTTCTATAAAAGAATACGCGAGCTTCTCTTTTGTTTCTATCGGGTGATTAACATTGCGAGCCAGGAGTTTATTCAACTCTGCTTTTAAAGAGTCAATTTCATTACGCGCCCTTACTACATCAGGCTCAAGCAAAGATACCTGCACTCCGGATTGGAGCATATCAAAACGCGAAGTTGTGCCATATTTATACATTTGTTTTACATCTTCGTAATGCGCTATTGCCTGAGCTAAGGCATCTTTCGCAATACGCTCTGTTTCGTATGCAAGCAAGAGCCCGTAATAAAGCCTTCGAGCATCAAACTCAACATCCAGCTTTTTCGCGCGTAAGGTCTCCTGCTGAACATCCAAAGAAAGCTTAGCCTGTTTAAAATTAGCCATATTCGCTCCGCCGCTATAAACAGATTCGCTAAACGCCAGATTAGCAAGATTATCATTCTGATACCCTGAGAAAATATTCGGGCTAAGCACCTTTTTATTATAAGTATATGATCCTTCTAGATTTATTTGCGGCAAAAAAGCACTTTTCGCAAACAAAATATTGGCGTTAGCAATAGTGATCTCCTGCTCCTGCATCTGAATATCTTTATTATTTCCGAAAGCGGTTAGAATTGCGTTTCTGAGGGTTAGTTCGGTGTTTGGGTTTGGGGAATTATCTTGGCAGAAGCCAAAAGAAAAAAATGCAGAAAAAAATAAAACGCTAATAATTATTCGTTTCTTATCTACCAATGCATCTCCTTCTTACCAATTTATTTATATTATTATAATAAAAGGGAGATTAATTAGCAAGGATTTTTAAAAA
>JAKLQX010000053.1 GCA_022013085.1 Candidatus Omnitrophota bacterium
CGGCGCTCCCGTATCTTGCTTGCACTGTTCGGCCTGCGTGGGCGCAGGCCTCACTTGGCGCCCCGCTGGGGCGGGGCTTCCTGCTTTTGTGTAAGCGTGTTCGATTCGGCTTTTTGTGTTTGGCGAATTTTGGGTGGGGGCAAAATTCGCCAAACACTCTGCGTCCTCTTCCTCGCAAAAATCCTAAATAAAAAAGTCTTTTTTATTCTGCGGCGGCGGCCAAAAATTTTTAAAAGGTGTTTTCTCATCCTCCCCTTAAGGGGCAACAGGCACACAGAGGGCAATGCGGAAGACAGCGAAGCTGGCTGAAGCCGCCTGACTATGACTGCTAGATGGGTGGGGATTCAAGCTCATTTTTTAATCTCATCGAGATCCTTAAAGGCTTCCTGAATGGTTGTTTTATTAACGTTAAAACGCCTGGCTAAACTGGCTTTTGTCATAGAATGCAAATCCTCTCCTTCGCTTTTAAGTAGGGTCTCGATTAAAAGAAGAAATTTTAGGCGCGTAGATAGGGCAGAATCTTGGTTCTGAATAATGGAATTAGAGGATATAGTAAAAGAGCCGCCCGGAATATCTACAAGCTTCACAAAGGCATCTTTGCTATGAAAAAACTTTACATTTATAAGATTATAACGATTCTGCAAGTTCTTCAGGCTTCTAATTACCTGCCTTCTTAAGGCAGTATAAGTCCATGAAGCGGGCAGGCCTAAACTTAACCCCATATCTTCTAAATTGATGAAAAAATCTCCCTCTCCCATAAGTTGGCTGTGAGCTAAAAGCAACAAATATAAATCAAGGGCGCGGTCATCCTGCCTTGTAACCATACGAGAGAAATATTTCTTATTTATCAGGAGTTCATTAGGGACGGATAGTTTTTCGGGTAGTTCTTGCAAATAATACGGGGCGTTAGATATTTCACTATTAGACTTTACAAAATTCAATACATTTTCAAGATGTTTGAGTTTCTCCTGGGCGTGAAGGGGTGAGTCAATAAGGGTATTAGATTCAAAATTTCTGCGCAAGGCAGAATTAGACCAATTTGTGCTGCCTACAATTACATATCGGTTATCTATGATAATGAGTTTATCGTGGAGCCGGCGGTGTGACGGCATAAGATAAATGTTACATCCTGCATCTTTTAACTCTTTAAAGACAGGGCTTCCGATAAAAGACTCTTCGGTTTCTTCAGCGCCCATAAAACGGGTATTAAGATACATTGTAACGCTGACTCCCCTTTTCCTGGCTTCCAGCAAATCATTGAGCAGGAGTTTTACCGGATTCTTCTCTCCTACGCCGGGACTTATGCTATACATAGAAATAACTATCGCCTCTTTCGCATTATCAAGAAGCTGAATTAGGGTTTGTTCGTATTTGCGGTCTGATAAGTCTGTAACCCCGGCAGGTATGGTATTGTCTGCGAAACATAAGGAAGAAATACCTAACGATACTACAAGAAGGAATACGAAAACTACTGAAAGCCTGCGCTTTTTTTTCATATCTTGTTTTAGTATACCATAACGCGCTTGTATTTTCTATCAGGCAATTAGAAAAGGCCGTAAATTCCAATAATAGCAGCATTAAGCTGTCGGCGGCCAATCTGTCCCGAGCGAAGTCGAGAGAAAAATTTTTAAAAGGTATTTTTGTTTTTTATTGGAATATAAAAACAATAGAAACTTCCATATGAACAAAAGAAACACTTATTTCTTTTGGCATTGGTGGAAATGGATTGGCTCTTTTTATAGTCTCAACTGCTTCTTCATCAAGGATCTTTGAACCAGAGGAGCGGACTATTTTGATATCCTGGCTTGATCCATTTGATAAGACTGTGAAACTTATATAAACTATTCCCTCAATTCCCTGCCTCTTTGCCCAGAGAGGATATCTTCTTGTCTCTTCTATTCTTTGTTTAACCATATCCTGATAGCGAAGCATTGCCTCCTCTTGAGGATTTATCACCTCAATAATTTCTTTGGGTGGCTCTGGCTTTTCTATCATTACCTCGTTAATCTGTTCCTCGGGTTCCGGCTCGGGCAGTTCTTCTTCCTTTACTATTTCCTTTAGCTTCTTCTCTTCTCCCATCACATCAATCTTCGGCAAAAGTGGAGGCTTTTCTATCTCTATCCTGACTACCATATCTTCTGGTTTCTTATCTTGGCGCGATATGATATTTATCCCCGGCATGCCTAAAAAAAGACAGTGCCCAACTAAAGAAATCACAAATGCAGCGCTAATTGCTCTATTGCTTTGCATCTTCTTCTGTTTTGGTCGAAATAACCAACCCTTCTGCTTCTGCCTGTTTTGCAATATCCATAACCTTTACGGCCAAGCCTAAATCTATCTTTTCATCAGCTTTAATAATTACAGTTTTCTTCTGTGATTTATTTAATTTTACACGCAGTTTCTCTAGAAGATTGTCCAAATTGACCTTTTTTTCGTTCAGATACAAAGCATTATCATTTGTAATCGATATAATAATATCTTCCTCGGGGTGAAGCTTTGCCGTACTGGCAGTTGGCAAGGTGAGCTTTATCCCCGGCTGGGTAACAAAATGAGCTGAAAGCATAAAGAATATTAAAAGTAAAAAGACAACATCTATCAAAGGGGCAATGTTTAAACGGGTATCTACTCTTTTCCTTCCTTCAAATTCCATAGTTATTATCCTTTTTTCTATTAGGCATGCTCGATTTCTAAAAGGTCTGCTGCCTCATCTTTCATCCGAGCACCTACATTATCCACTCTACCTTCAAAGTAATGATAAGCAACCAAGGTTGGAATAGCCACCGATAAACCCGCGGCCGTGGTAATCAATGCCTCCCAAATACCACCAGCTAAAACTGAGGCATCTACTCTACCACCCAATTCCTGTATTTTTATAAAGGCCTTGATCATCCCGGTCACGGTACCTAATAATCCCAATAAAGGGGTAATACTACCTATAATGGCTAAACCACGTAAATTTTTCTCCAATTGCCGAATAATCCTAGAACCAGCACGGGAAATTATTTTTTCTTGCTCCTCTATACTTCTCTTGTGAATGCGGATTCCAATAGCTAGAATATGAGCAACTGGATCGTTAATGCTTTCACATAATTTTAAAGCTTCATCAGCCTTGCCTTCTTTTAGAAAATTCTTCACCCTTGATAATATATTTGGGATTTTTATTCTAACTCGATGAAACTTATACAGACGTTCCAGAATAATGGTGGCTGAAATTACAGAACACAATAAAATCGGCCACATTAAAAACCCACCCTTCATAAAGAATTCAAACATACCCCTACCTCCTTTTAAATTACCTCAAAAACTAACCTTATCTTCTTATCCTACTTAAAAAGAATAAGAAAGACTGGCATAGATAAACCGTCCTGGCTCATTGACTATTTTTACGTTCGCCCCACCCGGGTCTGTGGGGTCATATTCATAGGAATTGGCAACCGCGTATTTTTTATCAAACATATTATCAATCCCGAAATTCAGGCTAAGACCATTCAAGAAAGATAAACTCCCCTCTTTCTCTGCAAATTGATACCCAGCTCTAAAGTTAAACACGTCCCATCCCTTAAGAGGCGTCTCTCCCGCGTCACGGTCAATATCCTTGCTGTCTAGTGAATGCATCCACTCATAGACTGCGAAAAATCCGTTTTTGTCGTAATTTAAGGCAAGTTTTGTCTTAAGTGGGCAAATCTCCGCAAGGTCTTTATCATTGTTGCCTACGGGTTGATCAAGTTTTCTTCCCCGTTGATATGCCACGCCACCTTCAACGGCAAAACCATGCGATAAATCATAAGTGGCTGTCGCGTCACCGCCAAAAAGATACGCGTCTATATTCGTATACGTTTTCACTCCGCCGCTACTCTGCTGGTAGATAAAATCGTATAAATAACTGTAAAAACCCTTTGTTTTGAATTTTAACCGTTCCAGAATTTTTGTCTCAAATCCAAGGTCTGTTTCAAAATTGCTAGACGGTTTAAGATCCGGATTGCCATAGTATCCGGCGCCTTCCTGAACATAGCGCTCAACTGTCGTGGGCATACGATTCGTTAAGCCAACACCTCCAAAAATATTCGTATTTTCTTGAAGAAAATACTTCAGGAAAATATTCGCGCTGGGCAAAACGTCTGTTTGAGCGTTAGTATCTGTCATCACCTTGCTGAATTTCAGATCCTCTTGAGCCTTTGAGTGAAAAACATCTGCTCGTAGCCCGGCGGTCACTGATAGCTTTTCAATATCCCGCTCCGCCTTCAAATATGCTCCGAAATTAAGTTCGTTAACATCCGGAAACAACTCATCATTTAACATAGCACCCGTATCTCTGTTGAATATATCGCCGTACCAATTACGATGGTAAAAGTCAGTCCCGTAAGTAAACAACGCCAAATCACTGGGCGTTTTATTCTCAACTTGAACGCCGGTAATGGAGGATATCGCCTCTATCCTTTTACTGTTAATGGCTCCTGTCCTATATTTACCGTAAGGATAATGCTCAATACGGTTATAGTACGCGGACAGCTTCAATTGCTCGGAAATCGGGCTCAGGTCTTTAAAGGCATATTCAACCTTATTAAGGTATGTCTTTTCCTTTTCGGTATCCATTGCGACACGCGGCGTCATAATATCGCTGGCCTCGCCATAGGATGACGAAAAAAGCAGATTTTGATTTTCAGCGGGTTTAATAGATACTTTACCCCAGAAATCATTTTTTTCAAACGCATCCAGATTTTTTCCATCGTCATTATAATTTGGGTTAAAACTGCTCAACTTATTGCCCGCGCCATCTTCATATTGACCGGACTTAGAATAGTTATAACCAAATAAGCCCTGCAATTTTTTGTTTCCTCCTGAAATAAATCCGCCTTGGCTCAAATACTCGTATGAGCCGAACTTAGAAAGAATCTCTCCATGAAAGCCTTCCTGTGGGTTTTTGGTAATAACGTTAACGCTGCCGCCAAGTGCGCCCGGCACACTCACATCATAAGGCCCCTCTCCTACTTCGATTTTTTGTATTGTTAAAAGATTAATATGAGAAAGTGGCGGGTCTTTGCGACTTCCGCAGGAGCCTTCGATAAGCGTATCGTCCTGAGTAAAACGCAGGTTGCTTTTTGTAAAGCCTCGCAAACCCACTTCATTCCCATAACCGCTTTTGCGAATCATGGAAGCTTCTATCATTTCGTCAGAAAGTATTTCTGCTAAATCCACAATTTTGTGGGTCTTGAGAGTCTTGCTCTCTATCTTGCTTTTGCCTTCTCTTACTCCTTCTTTCTCTGCGGTTACAAAAACTTCTCCTAAATTAAATGTGGTTTTGCTGAATTCTTCTGCATAGACTAATACTCCTTGTGCAAGGAATATCAATATAAAAAGTATAATCGATAACTTTTTCATAGAGACCCAACCTCCTTTATCTCAACTATAAGGAAATAAATATTTCTATTTGAAAATCCTTTTATTGAGGAGAAAGTATAGGAGGAGGGCCTCGGACAAAACAACTTTTATCAAATAATTTTTTATAAGGCTCTTGGAGCCTGCGGCAGAGTAAATAAGCTACAAACAGAATAAAAGCAACAACAACCAACGTATATGGTACAGTGGCAAATGAAGCAACAGCTATAAAGTTACAAGACGGGCAATCTTGATGGTGTTTACTATCTGCATGGTGGTTATGGAGCAACGGGTGAGCGGTAGAAAATAAAAGATAAAAAACTATTCCACTCACGAATAATACAATACTTAAAATTCGTCCTATCCTAATATCTCTTTTCATGTTCTATTTACAGTGGGAACAAAGCCCCTCTAGTTGTAAAGAATGATTCTCTACTTTGCAATTCAAATCCTTTGATATAAAACGCTCAAATTCTTTGAAATTACACAGATCAACCTCTTCTACGCGTCTGCATTTCCTGCAGATGAAATGATGGTGATGTTGATCCGGCATGCGACAAAGAGAATAATACAACTGCCTGTCTTCATGTCCAATCTTTACCAGAATACCCGCATCCTGCAGTTCTTCTAAAATCCGGTAAACAGTTGAACACGAAATCCCA
>JAKLQX010000054.1 GCA_022013085.1 Candidatus Omnitrophota bacterium
CAATTAAATGGCCGCCGAGTAACAGAAAGTGATGAAATTGACGCTAAATATAAAGGAGTGGATTTAGGCACGGGATTTGATTATGTGGCAGATGAAAAGGCTCAAACTGTAGCTCTTACTGAAACTGGTGAACTTAAGGCTTCTAAGCTTTGGGGAATTGACACATTGCATACCTTAGAGACTATTGAGTATCGGCATCATACCATTCAGGCTTTGCGCGCCAAAGAATTCTTTGAGCGCGATGTGGATTATGTAATTAAAGACGGCCAGGTACTTATCGTGGATGAGTTTACTGGCAGGCTTATGCCGGGAAGGCGTTGGTCAGATGGTTTGCACCAGGCAGTAGAATCTAAAGAAGGCTTAAAAATTGAACGCGAGAATCAAACCTTAGCCACCGTAACTTTCCAGAATTATTTTCGTATGTATGAAAAATTAGCCGGCATGACTGGCACTGCTTTTACTGAGGCTAATGAATTTAAAAGTATTTATCAATTAGACGTAGTTGTTTTACCTACAAATAAGCCTTTAGAGCGCAAAAATTATCCGGATCGTATTTATAAAACTGAAGAAGATAAATTTGCCGCTGTGGTTGAGGAGATTGCAGAATTGTATAATTCAGGTAAGCCAGTGTTGGTAGGTACAATTACTATTAGCAAGTCTGAACAGCTTTCCGGGATGCTTAAACGCCGGGGGATCAGCCATCAGGTGTTAAATGCTAAATATCATGAGATGGAAGCTCAAATTATTGCTCAGGCTGGCAGTTTTAAAGGGGTAACTATTGCTACAAATATGGCAGGGCGCGGTACAGATATACTTTTAGGAGGCAACCCGGAGTTTATTGCTAAAAATGTAGCTAAGCAGAGATTAAATCTAGATGATCCAAATTATTCCAGCGGATATAAAGCAATTCTGGATAAATATAAAAAAGAGGCGGCGCTTGAGCATGATAAAGTAGTGGGGTTGGGTGGTTTGCATATTTTGGGTACAGAGCGCCATGAAGCCAGGCGTATTGATAATCAGTTACGTGGTAGAAGCGGACGTCAAGGAGACCCGGGGTCTTCGCGTTTTTACGTTTCTTTAAAAGATGACCTTATGCGTTTATTCGGTTCAGATAGGATTATTGGCTTAATGGATAAGCTGGGCTTAGAAGAAGGCCAGGTTATTGAGCATCCCTGGGTAACTGGCTCTATTGAGATCGCTCAGCGCCGGGTTGAACAGCATAATTTCGAGATTAGAAAACAGCTTTTAGAGTATGATAATATTATGAATAAGCAAAGAGAGATAATCTATGGCCAGCGCCGACAGATTTTAGGAGGTTTCTCTTTAAAAGAAAATATTACCGAGATTATCTATAAGCTTACCCAAGATTATTTGCAAATTTATAATCAGCCAAACTCTTCTGAAGTAGATATCGCAGGTTTAATTAGCTCTACTTCTTTAAAGTTTGGTTGCCAGTTGAATCAAGAAACCTTTACCAATCAAAATAGCCAAGAAATAAAGGATGGTTTATCTGAGGAACTGCTTAAGGCTTACGAAATAAAAGAAAAATCAATTGGCCAGGATCTAATGCGTAATTTAGAGCGCATGGTTTTCTTGCAGATAATTGACGCGAAGTGGAAAGATCATCTCTACGCTATGGATAATTTACGCGAAGGTATCGGCCTACGCGCCTATGGACAGCGTGATCCTTTGATAGAATATAAACGCGAGGCTTTCGAAATGTTTGGTCAGATGGTCGGCGCTATTGAAGAGGAGGCTGTTGAAACTATTTTTAAATTACAGTTGGCTAAACCGGAAAAGTTGCATGGAGTTTTTAGTTCTTTACCTCAAAAACTAATGCATCCAGAGGTGGCTGAATTTGAAATGCCTGCCAGAGAAGAGAGAGATAGGCAGATACAAGATACACCTGCGGGGCTTCCTGTTCATTCTACGCAATCGTATCAACCTAAAGTTGGCCGTAATGACCCATGCCCTTGTGGTTCAAATAAAAAATATAAAAAGTGTTGTATGAGATGAGTGTAGTAATTTTGTCTGTTTTATCTGCTTTTTTATTATCGCTAACATTTTCTAGTCATAATTTTGGAATATTTGCTTGGGTCGCATTCCTTCCCTTATTTATTGCCTTAGAAAAAAAATCATTACTACTGTCGTTTGCCATCAGCTATCTTTGCGGAGTTGTTTTTTGGTCGTTCACAATTTATTGGCTAGTGCATGTTACTCTTCTCGGCACAATTATTTTAGTTTTGTATTTAGCTTTATATTTCGGTTTTTTTGGTTTTTTTCTTTTAACGTTCAATACCCAACGCCCAACCTTTAACTTATTTTTTATCCCTTCGGCCTGGGTTCTCTTAGAATACCTGCGTAGTTATTTATTCACGGGTTTCCCTTGGGCAATTTTAGGCCTTTCTCAATACAGGAATTTACCGCTTATTCAATTTGTTGATATTACCGGTGCTTGGGGGGTTTCTTTTCTAATTGTTTTGATTAATGTTGTGTTCTATTTATGCTTGCGTAGGAAGTTATCAGCAAGAGTTGTTTTGAGTGGCGTAATAATATTAGTGGCTTGTTTAATTTACGGTTTTTATAATTTAGCGCGGCATCCAGTAAACCACGCTGGCAATAAAGTAAAGGTGTCGGTAATTCAGGGTAATATTCCTCAGGATTTAAAATGGGATCCTAAGGCGGTAAATTTTATATTAGATAGTTATTCTGGATTAACTTCCGCGTCTGCTAAAGACAGCCCAGAGTTAATTATTTGGCCTGAGGCATCTGTTCCCGGGATTTTAGGCGAGGATGAATTGATATTTGAGCAGGTTTTTTCTTTGGCACACACGCTGGATACTGATCTATTAGTGGGTACGGTAACGCACTCGCGCGGAAGTTACTATAATAGCGCTTTATTTATTGAAAGGTCAGGTAAGGGAAATGAAATTTACAATAAATTACATTTGGTTCCGTTTGGTGAGTATGTTCCGCTTAAGAAAACATTTCCCTTTTTGCAGGCTTTTGCTGTAATAGGCGATATTGCGCCAGGGAGAGAGTTTACCATATTTACTAAGCCAGCTAATTTTAGCGTGCTTATTTGTTTTGAAGATCTTTTTCCTGAGCTATCACGTCAGTTTATAAGAAAAGGAGCAAAGTTTTTGGTGAATATTACTAATGATGCTTGGTATAAAGAAGGAAGTGCTCCTTACCAACATTTCTCCGCTTCCGTATTTAGAGCGGTAGAAAATCGCGTATATTTAGCTCGTGCCGCTAATACGGGAATTTCTGGGTTTATTGATCCAGCGGGAAGGATCTTACAAGTTGTGCAGAATGCTAATCATAAAAAGATATTTGTTAATGGTTTCGTTACTCAAGATATTTATTTCCCCAGCGGTAAATCTTTTTACAGTAGCTTTGGAGATTTATTTGTCCTGTTTTGTTTATTATTTGACATCTGTGTTATAATATTTGTCTTAACAAAGCGTATTAGGTAATTAGGGACAGCGACTATTTTTTTAAATAAAAAATAGTCGCTGTCCCTAATTAAATCAAATGAAAAAAGCATTATTAATTATTTTAATTTTAGCCGCAGTTTACATTTTTATAGGTTTAGCGTCACTGGATAAGCAGTACTTTATCTGTCCGGTTAAATACAAGAGCGATATTGTTATTCGCCACGATAATTACGGCAATGGGTTATTTGCTTCAGACCGCTCGGGAAATAGGATCCATAAAGGAATTGATATGTTGGCTAAGGTGGGCACTCCTGTTTTGGCTACAAAAAGTGGCCGGGTATTGGCTGCAACGCAAAATCGCGGGATGGGTAGATATGTGATTATCCAGCATAAACACAATATTATTAGTATTTACGGGCATCTTTCAGAGATTTCTGTGCGTAAACATGATTATGTGCCTCAAGGTGAGGTTATCGGTAAAGTAGGCAAGACTGGAAATGCCGGAAATCGCAATATGCTGCCACATCTGCATTTTGAAATCAGGAAAAATGGGGTTCCTCAGGATCCGCTGCAGTATGTCTAACTTTCCTTGGGTTCCATATGCACTACTACGTCAGTTATTCCGGGGATAGATGATTTAATCGTATTTTCAATGCGGTAGCATATTTGGTGGGCATCATCAATATGCATATCTGGACGGACTTGCACATGTAAGTCCATATAAATATCATCAATTCTGCCCCGGCTACGGATTTTATGGCAGGCTTGTACACCTTTTATTTTTAATACAATATCAATAATTTTCTGGTCATCGAGGAAAACCGCGGTGTCGCAGAGCACATCAGAGCTTTGTTTGGCTATCTGGAAAGCCGCAAAGAGAATAAATAGTGATATAAGCATTGTAACTATTGGGTCGATTAAAGGAAACCCCAGTCGAGTTACAATCAATGAGACAATTACTGAAATTGAAGTAAAGATATCTGCCCGGGTGTGTAGGGAATCAGAAACCAGGATATCGCTTTTTAAAGCGTTGCCTTTTTTGTATTCATAGCGCATTACCCAGATGTTTACTGCTAAAGTAACAAACATCACTATAAAGCTGCCTAGGTCATTTTGGAACAAAACCGGATGGTGAAAGCGTTTCCAGCCTTCTTTTAGTAAATTAAATGAAACAATAAAAAGCATGGCAGCAATCCCCAACGAAAAAAGCGTTTCATATTTTTTATGTCCGTAAGGATGGTCTTTATCTATTGGTTGGCAGGCAAAATGAATTCCTAATATCCCGATAAGGTTAGAAGTTCCGTCAGATAAAGAATGAAATCCGTCCGCAGTCATACTAAAGCAGCGGCTACTTAAACCGTAAAGAATTTTAGCTAGAGCTACTGCCCAGTTTAAAAAAAGGATAATTATAAGAATTTTTCTTATTTTTTGATAGTGTAGATGGGTATTGGTTACCATAAAATTATTCTACCTTATTTACGTTTTTTTGCAAATTATTTCTCGACTATAGATTTACATGATGCTAGAATATAAATATGAGGAAGAGAGTAATATTTATTTTCTTAGTAGCTATTTTATTTAGTGGCTGTGCAAGTGTAGATAAATCTAGCCTTAGGCGTTGGCCATCCTTGCCTGTTTTGGAGTCATTTAAGCAGGACGAGCGTGTATTGATTTTAGCCCCGCATCCTGATGATGAGGCTATTACTTGCGCGGGTGTTATTCAACAAGCACTTAAAGCAGGCGCTAAGGTAAAAATAGTTTATTTGACTAATGGCGATCATAATGAACTTGCTTTTATCGTTTATGAGAAAAGAATAACTGTGAGGCAGGGTGAGTTTGTGCATATGGGCCGCCTGCGCCAACAGGAATCTATTAAAGCGATGAAGTTTTTAGGCCTAACCGAGGATGATCTTGTATTTTTAGGGTATCCTGATTATGGGACTTTTGCTATATTTAGCCAGTATTGGCGGACGCCCAAGCCATTCCGGGACCGGTTAACCCGCATATCTAGCGTGCCCTACAAAGACAACCCTTCTTACGGGGCCCCATATCAAGGGGAAAGTATTCTAAGTGATTTAACCAGGCAGCTTATAGATTACAAGCCGGATAAAATATTTGTTTCACATCCGGCGGATGTCAATGTGGATCACAAATCACTTTATTTGTTTTTGCAGGTAGCTTTAAGCGATTTAGAGGGCTTGATGCCTAAGCCTAAGGTTTATCCTTATCTTGTTCATTATGTGGGTTGGCCTAAGCCCAGGCATTATCATCCAGAGTTAGAGCTATACCCTCCAGATAAATTTATTGGTTCCCAGATTAACTGGCAGCGTTTAAATTTAAGCTTTGAGGAATTAGAAAAAAAATACCGCTCTATCTTTTATTATAAAAGCCAAACAGCATCAAGTGCTTTTTACCTGCTTGCTTTTGCACGGGAAAATGAATTATTCGGCGACTATCCGGCTTTAGAATTAAATCCTCAGACAACGTTGAAAGATAAAGTTATTTCTTATTTTGGTTTCTCAGAGATGTCTAAAGAGTCAGAAGATTTAGAGTCATTTAAGCAGGATAATCTTGTAGAAGACAAGGGCCAGGTTAGTTATGCCCAAACAGATGATTATTTTATTATACGTGTGGACAAAACTAAAAAGCTAAGCAGAGGATTCGGGGTAATGCTTTATATATTCGGGTATAGCAAAGACACTTCTTTTGCCGAGATGCCTAAAATACAAATTATTACTAAAGGAAATAAATTTAAGGTGCTTAACGCCAAAAAAAGAATTACTAATTCAAAAGTGGCTTTAGATTTTAGTGGCAATTCTTTAATTTTAAAAATTCCGCTTGAATTTCTTAACGATCCGGATTACGTGCTTACATCACTTAAGGCTTATCATGAGAATTTGTCTGTTGACGCAACAGGTTTTCGTAAAGTTAAGATTAAATAGACACCCCGCCGCTTATAAGGCACCCGGCGCTTATTTGAATTGCGCCGGTATCGCTTGTGCGGAAATTGCGCGGGTGTGCCATTGTGGCAAGGAGGAGGTATGTTGGAGTTTAAAACAGTTAAAATCGATAAGCCTGATGATCTTAATTTTATTTTAGGCCAGAGTCATTTTATTAAAACGGTTGAGGATTTATATGAAGTTTTGGTAAATGTTCCAGGAATAAAATTCGGGCTAGCTTTTTCTGAGGCTTCAGGCGCTTGTAAAATAAGGAGTGAAGGAAATGATCTGTCCCTTAAAGAGTTAGCTTGTAAAAATTGCCTGGAGCTTGCCTGCGGCCATAGTTTTATTATTTTTCTTAAAGATGCTTATCCCATAAATGTTTTAAATGCTATAAAGAACATTCCTGAAGTATGCAATATATTTTGCGCTACTGCCAATTCTGCGGAAGTGGTGATTGCCGAAACTAAAAACGGACGGGGGATATTAGGCGTAATTGACGGAGCGAGGCCTAAAGGCATCGAAGGCGCGGAAGATATCACTTGGCGTAAAGGTTTGTTGCGCTCGATTGGGTATAAACTCTAACCCCGCTGCGCGGGATTTCGCTAGATTTTATGGGTGCTCAGCCCTATCTCGCAAGCTCGATAGGATTTCGCTAGATAAAAGATTTAAGGTGCTCAGCCCTATCTCGCAAGCTCGATAGGATTTCGCTAGATTTTATGGGTGCTCAATTTTCCTTGTAATTTGGTTTACTTTTGTTATAATTCTTCTAATTGCATCAATATGGACTCTAAAAAATTACGTAAAAGCCTAAATCGTTTCTTAGCTTGGTTCGGTTTAAATATATGCTCTGGAATAGTTAGGGTTATTCCTGCTAGTTATCTTTATGTTTTTGCCAATAATATCGCTTCTTTGGCGTATATTTTTGCGGTAAAACAGAGAAGAATTGCTTTGAATAGCTTAAGTATTGCTTTTGGCAGGGAAAAATCTCAAGCAGAGATTGAAAAGATCGCCAAAGATTGTTTTATTTATATGGCTAAGAGCGCGGTGGAACTGATGTTTCTCATGGATAAGCCGCTTGTTTTAAAAGAGCGAACAGATATCGTAGGTAAAGAAAATCTGGATAAGGCCTTAGCCAATGGAAACGGAGTTATTTTAGTCAGCGCGCATTTTGGTAATTTTCCGCTTCTTTTAGGAAGGTTAGCAGTTGATGGTTATAAGGCAGGCGGGATTATGCGGCCGATGCGAGATGCCAGGGTTGAGAAAATATTTCTTAAAAAACGGGATAAATTTGGAGTAAAAACTATTTATAGCCAGCCGCGCAATGAATGTGTAAATAATACCATCGGTGCTTTACGTAATAATGAACTAGTTTTTATTCCTATTGACCAGAATTTTGGGACCGCGGGGATATTCGTAAACTTCTTCGGAGAAAAAGCAGCAACTGCTACTGGCCCGGTAATTTTAGCACAACGCACTAAAGCAGCGCTGGTTCCTTGTTTTATCTTAAGGCAGCCTCAAGATAAACATAAAATAATTTTTGAGCCTGCGTTAGAGTTAAAAGAGGGCAAAGACGTAGGAGATACTATATTAATAAATATTCAAAGGCTTACAGATATAATTGAATCATATATACGCAAATATCCTGCGGAGTGGGGCTGGATACATCGCAGATGGAAAAGTAAACCGGGATAGAATAAGGAGGTGTGCAGATGGCAGTAGAAGAAAAGAAAGGTTGTGATACCAAGAAGACATGTTGTGATGCTAAGAAGACATTGTCTACGCTTCTCAAGGTTGTTTTAGGCCTAGCATTTTTAGTATTAGGTGGCTTGGCGATTTTAAGTTGGTGGGGTCCACTTCTTATAATCGTTAAAGGTTGCATTGGGCTGTTCTTAATTTTAGCTGGCGTAATCACTTTAGCTATAGCTAAAGAATAATAAAACAGCTTGAGATGGAAACCGTGGGGTCGGGTTATAAAAGAATAGCCCGGCCCCATTTTCTTTTTGCTATTATTTAGTTTTCATATATAATATAGAAATTATATTTAAAAAGGAGCCTGATATGGAAGCCGTTATTAGGAGAGAGTTAGTCACCGATAAAAAAGTTTGTCAGCTGTTGGCAGTGGTGAGTTTTGTTATGTTAACTGCTTTGTCTGCTTTTGTGCGTATACCTTTGCCTTTTACTCCTGTGCCGCTTACCTTGCAAACATTCTTTGTTTTGTTGTCCGGAGCGCTTCTGGGTAGGAGATTGGGGTTATTTACGCAAGGAGTTTATGTACTTTTGGGATGCGTTGGTTTACAGGTATTTACAGGTTTAGGTAGCGGGATTCTTTATCTTTTGGGCCCTACCGGGGGTTATATTTTTGGTTTTCTTTTGGCTACTTTTTTTGCGGGCAGTTTGTTCGTAAAAGAAAAACAGGGGGTAGTTACTATTTTTCTAAAGTTTCTTTTCTGTGATTTTATAATTTTGTTTAGTGGTATGTTTTGGCTTAAAATAATCTTATTTTGCTCTTTAACTCAAGCATTTTTACTCGGGGTTTTACCGTTTGTTTTCGGTGATATACTGAAGGTAATTCTTGTAACAGCTGTTTATATCAAAACGCACTCGCGTATTAAAGCAGCTCTCTATTAATCAGCAGCCCACTTAGTAATTTCTTTGGGAATAAATGAAAATCCTGTTTTTCAAGTTTATTTCTTTATTTCTGCTTTCTTTTTGCCTGGGGATTTGCGCTAAAAACTTTGGAATGAATGCGCATCAGGCCCTTTCCATAAGTATATTTTCTGCTTCTATTCTGGGTACGCTTTTTTTCTGGGATTTCCGCCTCAGCTTTGCTTTCATCGGCACATCCGTATTGCTAATGACTAAAACCATTGATTTAGAGCATGTTATTGAATTCTCATCGCTTGAAGTAATCCTTTTTTTAGTGGGGATGATGGTGGTTATTGGCTTACTGAAAGATTGCGGAGTTTTTGCTTGGATCGTAAGCTTGATTCTACGTATTCCTAGATTAAGCGGCAGAAAGTTTGCATTATTTATAGCGCTGATATCTGCGTTGCTTGCTTGTACCATTGACGAAGTAACTTCAATTATCTTTATGGTTGTTGCGATACTGGAGATTTGCGATTACTTTGAGGCTAACCCAGTACCTTTTGTGATAATCTCTGTTTTGGCGACTAATATTGGCTCTGCAGCTACAGTCTTAGGCAATCCTATAGGAATACTTATCGCCTCAAAATCCGGCTTGACCTTTGAGGATTTTATTATTAAGGCCTTTCCTGTGGCTGTAGTTTGTTTATTAGTTACTATTGTTATCCTTTTATTTTGGTATAGAAAATCAATCAAAGTTCTTGATGATCAGATGCAAAGATTAAGGGCTAATGAAATGTTGATTAGATTAATCTCAGTGCCTCCGGCAAAGGATTTAAAAGTAGCTTTAAGTATATTCACAGTAATGTTAGTTTTTATATCCTTACATCATCGCATTGAAATAGCCTGGGGATTACCTGCTAATACTGTTTTATTAGTTGTGCCACTTGTGGTCAGCGGCTTGGTAATGATCTGGAAACATCAAAAGGCTAGAAAATATATTGAAAAAGATGTAGAGTGGTGGACACTGCTTTTCTTTTTACTTTTATTTATTCAGGCAGGGACCTTAAAATATACTGGGGCAACTGTTTTTATTGCTAAGCATATACTTGCAGCAACTGGCGGTAATCTCAATCTTTTGATTTCCGCTATGCTATGGATAAGTGCAATAGGATCAAGCATATTGGATAACGTAGTTTTAGTAGCGGCTTTTATTCCTATTGTGCAGGGGTTCCAAAGTTTAAATATAAACCTGCAGCCGTTATGGTGGGCGTTACTTTTTGGGGGGTGTTTGGGAGGCAATATTACTCTTATCGGATCAACCGCAAATATTGTAGCAATTGGTATCGTAGAAAAAGAAAAGCGTATTAAAATAAGTTTTCTTACCTGGTTCTGGGTAGGTTTAACCGTGGGCTTGATTACAACAATAATTGTAATGGTAGTGCTTTTGTTTATTCCGTTTTACAGATAACTTGACAAATATAAAAAACTGTGTTAATTTTATAAATATCCCAAGACACCCCGCGCTAATTGGTATTGCGCGGGTGTTGTCTTGGCAGACAAGGAGGCATAAAAATGAATATCACAAGAGGTTTAGTTATTGCTGTTTTTGTTTTATTTATTGGCATGGGTACATTTGTTGTTTTTGCGCAAGAGGAAGCAGTTTTATCTCCAAATGACCTCTTGCCTGCTTCCACGTTAGAAAGTTATGAGGATATGGAAGGGAATACACAGTGGGTTTGGGGAGAAGTAACCAATTTAGATATAAAGGCTGATATAGTTACCTTAAAATATCTTGATTATGAAAATGACCAGGAGAAAGAACTCGCTTTGGTGGTTGACGGAAATACTGTTTATGAGAATTTAAAAAGTTTTGATGAGATAAAGATTAAAGATACCTTAAGCATAGATTATAAAGTAGCATCAGATGGAAAGAATCTTGCTAAAAATATAAGCCTTGAGAAGTCAGACATTCTCCCTGCTGATGCGCAAGATTCTACTGTTGGCAATGTACAGGTAAACGTTTCTTCGCAGACAACTACTCCGGTTAAGGAACAGCCAATGACGCAATCAAAAACAGCAGTTGAAACAAGCGTAGCAGTAGATGGAGAATCCGTGTCAGTTAATGCGAACGGAGCCTCCGTGTCGGTTAATCCGGATGAAGTATCCGTGTCAGTTAATTAAAGATAGGCGGTAGCAGTTATTTAAAGATTGTTATAAGTACTCATTGAATAGGCAGGGCTATAAATCCCTGCCTATGTTGTTTTATGGCTTTGGCTACTGCGCAGAAGCGCGCACCGGCCTTTCCGATAAGGCCGGGTGAAGGAGGGCAAACCCTGCCTGTCGGCAGGCAGGCATTGTTCTCTAACTAATGCAGAAAATAAAATTAATTATTTTTGATTTAGACGGTACTTTAGTTGACGCTTATTTAGCGATAGAAAGTAGTTTTAACTATTGTATGCGTAAATTGGGGAAAAAGCCAAAAAGCTCTGCTCTTATTCGTCGAGCGGTAGGTTGGGGAGATAAAAATCTGCTTGCGCCATATGTAGATAAGAAAGACTTGTTTACTGCGGTATCTCTTTATCGCAAGCATCATAAGCCTAGCTTGCGTAAGCATGCCAGGCTTTATCCAAAGGCACGTTTACTTTTGCGGCAATTTAAAGCTAAGGGGTATAAATTAGCATTAGCAAGTAACCGGCCGACTGAGTTTTCTCTTATTTTGTTAAAACATTTGCACATTATTAAATTCTTTGATTATTTTCTTTGCGCCGATAAATTAAAACATGGCAAGCCTGCTCCGGAAATCTTAAATAAGATAATTCGTAGGTTTACATTTAAGAAATCTCAAGCGTTATATGTGGGTGACATGACAATTGATGCTCAAGCTGGAAGAAGGGCGGGAATTAAAACAATCATTGTAACTACTGGCTCTAGCAGTTTATCTGAGATTAAAAAAGAGCGCCCATTCAAAATAATTCCTGAAGTTAGTAAATTAGCCGATTTAATGTAAATCCTGCGAGGTAAAGCCTTGACAGTTAGATCAATCGGTAATATATTAAAAAGCAAGGTGAAGAAAAACTTTAGGTTATTTGTCTTTGTGGTTGTTTTATTTTTGGCAGGGTGCTTTTCAACCAAGCCGTGTATACAATTAGATAAGAGTTTGATAGGAGAAGTTTTAGGGCCTTATTCTGGGCAAAAAGCGAAAATAGCGGTTAGTGATTTTGAATTGAAAACATCCGGAGCTAACGCACAGGCCGGGTTGGCTTTAAAAGATGCTTTTATCAGCATATTAAATAATTCTCAGCGTTTTTTAATCGTTTCCTTGCCTGATGCAGATTTAATTATTAACGTTAATATTAATGAATTTGTTCCGGAAAGCTCCGGTGGTAAATCTGGAATAGGCGGAGGTGGTAGCGGGCAAGGTAATTTTATGGGAGGTTTATTGAGTCCAACTTTGAGTAAATCCAATATGCAGTTAGGTTTACGTATTATTGACCACGCTAGCTCAAGTGTAATAAGTAGCCGGGATATCTATAGCCAGGTATCACAGATTCCCGGTCATAAAATAAAAATTCCTCGTGTTATGGTTTTTAAGGCAGGCTTAAGTATGTACGCAGACACTCCTATGGGAAAAGTAATTTATGATTGCCTACTTGAGGCAACACGTTATATCGCGCAGAATGTGCCATTGAATTATTACAAAAATTAAATATGGGAAAAAGAAAACGTAGAGGAAAGCTTAACTGGCGTTCCAAGAAAGCAAATAAAGGCAGAAAACCCTGTTTAGGTTAAACTCCTACATATGGTTTTACTCTGGATTTTAGCCAGTACATTCTTAGTAAGTCTGATATCTTTAGTAGGCATTTTTACCCTGGCAATAAAGGATAATTTGCTGCATAAGATCCTTTTTTGTCTAATCGGCTTCTCTGCCGGGGCCCTCATCGGTAGCGCCTTTTTGCACATCCTTCCGGAATGTCTGGAAAAAAACAAAAGCAATGTTGTTTTTTCTTACTTGATTCTTGGAATCATTATTTTCTTTCTTATGGAAAGATACCTACATTGGCGGCATTGCCATGAGGAGGGTGTTTGCAAAACCCATGCCTTTACTTATTTAACATTAGTTGGAGACGGATTTCATAACTTTATTGACGGTATGGTAATTGCCGCAAGTTTTACTGTGTCAATAAAACTTGGGTTAGTTACTACTTTGGCGGTTATTTTGCATGAGATTCCCCAAGAGTTGAGTGATTTCGCAGTACTGGTCTATGGTGGGTTTACTAAGAAAAAGGCATTATTGTTTAATTTTGTTTCAGCGCTTATGGCTATGGTTGGGGCAGTAGCAGGATTTTTTTTAACAGGCCTAAGCGTGAATTTTTCGAATTTTATTTTGCCAATTACTGCCGGAGGGTTTATCTATATCGCAACCAGCGATCTAATTCCGGAGTTGCATAAAGAAAATGACCTTAAACGCTCAACTGCCGCTTTTTGTGCCTTTTTGCTAGGTATAGCATTTATGGCATTAGCGAAGAAATTCTTACCAGGGTAATTAAAACATTTAAAGATTTTTATGAAGATAAAAGCGTTGGCTCTGATTTCTGGCGGCCTGGATAGCTTATTGGCGGCAAAGCTTATTAAAGAGCAGGGCTTGGAGGTAATCGGCCTGCATTTTAAAATCCCTTTCTGCAAAATAGACATAAAGAAAAGTTTTCCCGATATTGGCATAAAAATAATCGAAGTGAATTTAAGTAATGAATTTCTCGAAGTGATGAAAAATCCCCACCACGGATTTGGGTCTAACATGAATCCTTGCATTGACTGCAAGATCCTTATGTTTGCTAAAGCCAAAGAAATGCTTTCTGAATTAGGCGCTAGTTTTGTCATTACCGGTGAGGTGCTTGGGCAGCGCCCGATGTCTCAGAATAAACAGGCATTAAGACTAATTAAGCGGAAAAGCGGCCTGGATGATTTATTACTACGGCCATTATCAGCTAAGTTTTTCCCCGAAAGCGTTGCCGAGAAGCAAGGGTGGGTAAAAAGGGATGGACTTTTGGATTTCAACGGCCGCAGGCGTAATCCACAAAAGAAATTAGCCCAAGAGTTGGGCATTGTTAAATACGCACAGGCTGCCGGGGGGTGCTTACTGACTGATCCATGTTTTTCTAAAAGGCTAGAAGAGTTATTTGCGCATAAAGAGCTAAACTTGGACAATCTTGAACTATTAAAAATTGGTAGGCATTTTCGTATAAGTAAAAATACTAGATTTGTGGTAAGCAGAAATGAACTTGAGAATAATCAACTTATAAAGTTAGCTAAGCCCGGTGATTATTTATTTCATGCGCAAAACGATTTAGCTGGGCCTATTTCTTTAGCTAGAGGGGTAGTTGATTCTAAGTTGCTTGCACTTTGCGCGCAAATAACCGCGGCCTATTCTGATACTGCGGAAGTTCCGGCAATTGATGTGTTTTATAGGCATCTTCCTACGTCAGAGGAAAAAAAACTTAAAACCTCCTGCGTACCTAAAAGTAATTTTGTACATTTATTATTATGAAAGAAGCTCAGCTGTCTGAACTTTTAGAAAATAAACAGGTGCATTGTTTTCTTTGCGCTCATAGTTGCAGGATTCCCGAAGGGAAATTTGGTTTTTGCCGGGTAAGGCAGAATATACAAGGAGTTTTATATGCAAATAGTTATGGTAAGCTTATTGCTGTACATATAGATCCAGTCGAGAAAAAACCGTTTTATCATTTTTTACCAGGGTCACGTACTTTTTCTATTGCTAGCGCGGGTTGTAATTTCCGTTGTGGATTTTGTCAGAATTGGCAAATCTCTCAGGTTGATTTTGCCAGTCAGCAGCTGGGTGAGGATTTTAGCGGCGATAAAGTTGTTAAGTTGGCAAGAGAGAATAATTGCGCAGCAATAGCTTATACTTACACTGAGCCAACAGTATCTCTGGAGTTTGTTTTAGAAACAGCAGGGTTAGCCAGGCTTTCAGGTTTATACAATTTATTTATTACTAACGGTTACTTGAGCCATGAGGCGATTTCTCTAATTGCTCCATATCTGGATGCAGTTAATATTGATTTAAAATTTTTTAGGGATAGCTCTTATCAGAAAATATGTTCAGGCCGTTTATCACCGGTTCTTGATTCTATTCGTTTGTTTAAAAAGGCTAGAGTTTGGGTTGAAATTACTACTTTGGTAATTCCGGGAGAAAATGACGCTCAGGATGAGCTTTCTGGGATTGCTAAATTTATTTCCCGGGTAAGCAAAGATATCCCTTGGCATATCTCTAGTTTTCATGCGGATTATAAATTTAATCGCTACCCTGATACTCCTGAAGCTACCATGAAATTGGCCTATGATTTAGGTAAAAAAGAAGGATTACAGTATGTTTATGCTGGCAATGTCTATGGTTGGGGCCAGGATACTTTTTGCCCAGTATGCAAAAAGCTTCTCATTAAAAGAGATGGGTTTAGAATTATACAACTGCATATGGCGGGCGATAAATGCGTATTTTGTCAAGCAAAGTTAGCCGGGGTTTTTAGTATTGACAGTTATAGCGCAAAGGGTTAAGATAATACCAATGATAGATAAAAGCAACCAATTTAATCCCAAAAAATGTATTGTTTTTTTTGATTTTGATAATACTATTGCTACTTGTGATGTTTTTGATAATATGCTTTTACTTTTTTCCCGGGATGATCGTTGGGTAGAATTGGAAAAAAGGTGGACAAGCGGAAGAATAGGCTCAAAAACTTGCTTGGAAGGCCAACTCCGCGGCATGGATTTAGATAAAAAATCTTTGGATGCTTATCTGCCCAAGATAAAACTTGACCCCTATTTTAAGCAACTTTACAAATTTCTGCAGGCCAAGAAAGTAAAAACTTTTATCTTAAGCGATAATTTTGATTATATAATCAACCGGATTCTTTCGATTAATGGGATAAAAAACCTTAAGGTTTATGCCAACAAACTCAGCTTTCCTCGGGGTAAAGTTGCTACAGAGTATCCTTATAAAAATAAAGATTGTCAGATTTGCGCGCATTGTAAGACAAAAAATCTTTTGGCAAAAGCGCCAAAAGATTATATAATAATTTACGTTGGCGATGGCTCAACAGACATTTGTCCGGCTAAGTATGCCAATGTTGTTTTTGCAAAGGACAATCTACTTAAGCATTTTAAGGATAACAAATTGGATTATATGGCTTTTCATAATTTAAAAGATGTGTTTACCTACTTAAAAAGCAAATTAAAATGAATAGAAAGCAACTGACTACGGCACTTAAGAAATCTTAAATTTCGTGTATGCTGGATAGATCTATTCGTGTATTGAATTTTGATAATAGCGTTGTCCGGCAGCTCACGCTTCTTAACCGCTATCAAACTAAGGTAATCGATTTTACTGGCTTGGCTCCTTCAGCCAGATTTTTTATGTCAAGGGGCTTGCGAGGAAAAATAGCAGATTCTCTTAACCTCCAAGAGAAAAATTATCCTACCTTTTTAGGTTCGGGAGACTTCCATCATATTAGCGAAATATTAACAGCTAAGATTAAGGAGCCTGTTTGTTTGGTTGTATTTGATTTTCATCCAGACTGGGATATTTTGCCTCCGCGTTTTGGCTGTGGGTCATGGGTTAGCCAGGCTTTAAAAAATAGGAATATTTCTAAATGCCTACTTATCGGCATGGGTTCAGACGATTTATCTGGATTCGCATTGCAAACAGGTGATTTAGCCGCTTTAGCCGCTAACCGCCTGGAAATTTATCCTTTCAGGCATAAACCCAGCCGGGTTTATTTTAGGGCCATAGCAAAAAATAATTCAATTGTTGCCAAAAAATGTTTTCTCTCAAGCAGGATTATATGGCATGAGCTGGAAAAAGAAGATTTAGCTGAGTTTACCTTGAGGTTGATCAAGCGCTTGCCTACGCAAAGGGTGTATATCTCAATAGATAAAGATTGCCTCAAAAGTGATTTTGCGCTTACCAACTGGGAGGAAGGGGCTTTGCGTTTGGATCAACTTTTAGTTATGCTTAGGCTTATGCGTGAGAATTTAGATATAATCGGCTTAGATGTGGTAGGAGACTATTCAGTTCCAGTAATCTCTGGAAGGTTCAAAGCC
>JAKLQX010000001.1 GCA_022013085.1 Candidatus Omnitrophota bacterium
AATGCAAGCAAGCCGTTGCTTCACTGATCATCATTGACTCTAGCTTCCTGCTATCAAAGAACAAGGAACTTGCTGCTCAACTTTACAACATCAAATCGGAACGATTTAAGAAAAAACTTAAAAACTAACAAAGTACTGTAATAGATAAAAGACGGCGGTGAAGAAAGTGCGCGTCTCGCGGTGGCCTGAACTTCCGGAGCCGCCTACGCCAATCACCTCTTTGTCGCCACCGTTCTTTCGGATAAATAAACTTTGTACGGAACTGCGATAATCAAACCTAATCTCGTCTCCGTTTTTCCAGTATAAATTAGAACGCCGATGATATTCCAAGCTAATGCGTTTATTTGTCCAGCGTGCCAGATTGAAAAATTTCTTGCGGGTTCATATATACCCCAGTAATACGGCAAAGCCACTTCAACGGGAGCGGTTATATTGGCGTATCTATCTTCAATCTGCTCGATCCTATCAAATGACTGCCTAATGCCGAACTTAATCATCTGCTCCTTACATTTTCTGTGAAATCACATTAAAACGATCGAAAACCTTATCCAGATCAAAGCTTTCACCTACCCGAATAACGGGTATTAATTCTGTTTCTATCTGTTTATGAAGCAGTCCTATGTTTTTTTGATCCAGACCAAAATTGTTCGAATAATTTGCCCTGTACTTTTCTTCTTCTAGTTTTTTCTTAAATATGGAGAGAAAATGCTTGTCTGTAAAGTCAAACCTGGCTTCTGCTATAAACCATAAGTCATAATAGTCGCGAATTGCCACCTCTTTTCTCGTGATCGCGGCCTTAAGTTTTTCTGCTACGGCTTCGTTATATGTAAGAGACAATATTTTGTTTTTTGGAATTAAGTCCTCTTCCGTAAACGGATCCTTATAAAAATGTGTTATGGCATTATGAACCGGCTTTTCAATCGGGGTTTGCCTAAGAGAAACCTCCAATTTTATGTTTTCATCCTTTCCTGTAATAAAAGACGGGTAAGAGATGAATCTTATTTAAAAGCGTTCCGCCTTTGAAAACCAAACTTTGGCTTAAATGTGACTCGACGCTGTTCAAGATAAGCGTTAAATAATAATCCTTCTCGATTATCTCAAGTCTGAAATTATACTTCTGGGCGATAAATGGTATTATTTTTTCAAGCTTATCTCTATTCATTGACAATGACTCTCCACCTCTTATCGGCTTTGCCTTTTTTTATATCCGTATCGTATAAAAAAGAATACCCTTTTATTCCCGTATCGATTTTGCCGAGCAGTTTCTGGGATACTCCCAGCCTCTCCAGAAAATATCCCATGCGCCTGCGGATAAGTTGAACGGGATATCGCGCGACATAATCCACACTAACTTTCACATCCATATTCTTTAGTTGTTCGGCTAAAATATCAGAAGCTTTCTTTACATCATAAAATCTAAATGCGTCTATCAATGCGCGTTCCTTTGAAGCAAAATCAATGTCCTCCCTATTGATCCTTCGAGACTCCAGACCATATATTCTATCTGGCAATACTTTAATAAGCTTATATCTAACTCCTCCAACCGTTTTCTTTAAAGAATATTTATCATTTACTACATGTATCATCTGCGCAACTTGTTCGGTAAAGCCGTAAGAGTTAAATACACTAGAGTAGCCTATATAATATTTTGTTCCATTTACCAGCGCTTTTGCGATTACATACTCGTTACCTGCCCATTTGCCTCCGGGAGCTTTCATTGGAATGAAAAGATAGGTGTTCTTTACGATCTTCCTAAGCCTCTTTTTTTCCAGTAGCTTCTTTATTAAATACGCGCCCTTTTGCGTGGTACCACAAAAACGGTTTATTTCTTCTTTGGTATAGATTTCTTTTCCCTCAAACTCAAGGCGAGTCAAAAGATCTATTTCTTTGGAAGAAAGTGTCTTTTTTGCTATTATTTCTGGTTTCATATTTCACCCCTGTGAGTGCTTTTTAATGAACTGAAAATAATATACTTCAGAAGATTTTATTTGTCAATAAATATCTGTACTCAGAGCAGTATGTGCGATCTTGGAACATACTGAATTCTCCTTACTTAGTCCCTATCTAACCCTTTGGTACATAAGTAAAAAGCTTATTAAGCTCATCTTCATATGCATACTCCAAAAAAGATAAGACAGTCCTGTGGGAACGAAACCAGCGGTCAGCCAAAAGTACGCAGAAAAACAGTTATTTTTTTGCTCATAGTAAAAGTTTATTCCTTAAGCTCAAACGCTATCCCTATTTTTATTTTTAAAAATAAACCCCCCGTCATAATTAATGGCGAGGGGTTTTGAACTTCCTAAACAGATAACCAGTACATTACTTCTTCTTCAATCTCTCGGTTAATTCCGCAACAAATTTACCGGCAATATCTTTGCATCCTAAGCCAAAGGCAAGAGCTAAACCTAAACCTAAAGAACCTAATATGATAGAGATAGTCAATTCGGTTATCCGAATACCAATTTGCAATTGCTCTAACCCCACGAAAACGGCAAAAGCAATAACCACTGTCTCCACCACCTGTGCTAAAAGCTTACCCTGGTTTAAACCCGCGTTGCTGGCTGCGGTTTGCACAATGCTCTTTAATAGGGTTGACACGAACATCCCTAAGATCAAAATAAACAAAGCGGCGATAACATTCGGAATATAGAGAACAACCTTGTTTAGTAAATCCGCGGCAATCGTAAGGCCTATGGCATTAACCGCAACCATAAACGTTACTAAAAGCCCCAACCAATAACAAATTCCCCCAATTAAATCGGATAAAGAATAGGTTATTCCCCCTTTAGCCAATAACTTATCTAACTCAATGCGGCTGGATAGCTCATTAATCTTAGCTGCCTTAAGAGTTTTACTGACAATAGACCTAATCACTTTAGAAAATAACCAACCAATGAGCAGGATAATAATCACCAGCAGCGCATTCACCATAAATTGGCTGATTTGTGCTAAAACCGTACGCGCAGGCTCTAATAATATCACTTGCCAACTGCTCATATTCGCCTCCTGGTTAAAGTTGCATTTGTATATTCTTAATTTCCGCTTGCATTGCACTTATTCTTTATATGCTTCTTAATTGCCATTAACAAAACATCTATATCCACGGGTTTTACAAAATATTCACCTACTCCCAGGCCATAAGCCTTCTTTTTATCCACATCGTTATTTAAACCGCTGACCACAATCACCGGCGTGTTTAAACCGACGGGATCTTTATTCAGCATCTCACAGACATCCAACCCTCCATATTCCGGCATGAGCAAATCTAAGATGATGAGATCCGGGACAAATCTATGAAGTTCAGAGATAACTCCTTTAGCCTCCGACAACGCAAGCACCTGATAGCCTTCGCTTTCCAAGCGATGTTTTAATAAATTAACAGCACCATATTCGTCATCAATAATCATAATTTTGTTTTTTCTCATCCAGCACTCCTTGTTAACATTGCCGCTATCTTTGGCTATTTTCTAAATTACGTTTCTCCTTACTTTCTCTAAATAATACCGCTTTAATCTATAAAAGTCAATTCCTAATTTTCCTAACTCACCTATTTACTTAAAGTTATATAAAAACTATGGACAAACCTAAAAAATCTATTATAATAATTTTGAAAGTTTTGTTAAAAATAAATTTTCTAAATTTAACGCGGACCAAAATGAAGCGCGGGCATTAGGAGTAAGCGAATACCTGGTTAAACCTATAGATTTAGACCAAATGCGCCAAATAATTAATAAACAGTACATTGTTGCGTGCCAAGATAAGCTCTTTGTAATCTAACCGAATGAGATGTTTCGGTTGTGCTAATTGTCCGTCAGCACATAGTTTGAGGTGAGAGATTGTTGGGTAACTGACAGCCTTTAAGCCACCTGACAAAGCCGATTAAGTCGGCGAGACAAACAAGCAGACCGTAATACGTATGAACCCAGATGTAGCCTCGTAAACTGTGATTAGAAGGGGCGACCCTGTAACAAAGGGGGGAAGCCAGCAATTAAGTCGGATAAAACGGACAGGTGAAGACTTAATCCTTCTCGGGGTATCAGGGACGGTATGCTTGAAAAGATTATGAAGGGAACTTGGGAGAGCCTACTGCAAGCAGTATTAATTCCTATAAGGTATAACCGAAAAGGAGGAGATTGCAGAGGCAGTCGGATGAGCCCATATTAGTGTTGATGATAGAGACAGAATAACTCTATCGGAACAAAGGGGCTCTGCTTTAACCAATGTTTCTAAAGAAGAGAGGAACTAAAGTAGATTGGAAGAATTGAAAAGCAACCTAACAACTACGGATACGGTTCAGGAACTTCAGCAGAAACTATTATCAAAGGCAAAGTCTAATATAGGCTTTCGCTTCTATGCGCTCTATGACAAGCTGTATCGCGAAGATGTCTTAAGGAAGGCGTGGGAAAAGGTCAAAGCCAATAAAGGCGTGGAAGGTATAGACGGATTAAGCTTGGAGGATATTGAAAGAGAAGGGGTAGAGCTTTTTCTTCAAAGAATAGAAAAAGAGCTAAAAGAGAAATCTTACCGTCCTCAACCTTCAAAGCGAGTCTATATCCCCAAGTCCGACGGACGATTAAGGCCTCTATCCATCCCTACCATAAAAGACAGGGTGGTGCAGTCCGCGCTAAGGATAGTCATTGAACCAATCTTTGAAGCTGATTTTGAGGATTGCTCCTATGGCTTCCGACCCAATCGCTCAGCGCAACAGGCGGCTGGGGAAGTGCGCAAACTGCTAAACTTCGGCTATACGCAAGTAGTAGAAACAGACATTGAGGATTGTTTCGGCACAATACCGCACAGAGAACTTCTGGATATGATAGCTAAACGCATCGTAGACGGAAAGATACTTTGGTTAGTTAAGCTTATTCTTAAGGCGGGCGTGGTAACAGAGGATAACCGTATCCATAAGGATATTAAAGGAACTCCTCAAGGCGGGGCGATATCGCCCCTTTTGGCTAATATCTATTTGAATAACATTGATAAAGGCTGGAAGCCAATTACCAATACTGCTCGTCTTATTCGTTACGCCGATGACTTGTTAATACTCTCTAAGTATAAGGCTGACGGTTATAAGATTAAACTTGAGCAAATGGTAAACAAGCTGAAACTGAATTTAAAACCCCAAAAGACCCGTATCCTGAATACTAATCAGGAAGGATTTGAGTTTTTGGGATTTAGATTTGTCAGGGGAATAAGCTCAAAGACGCACAAGTTGACTACTTATTATTTTCCAGCGCAAAAGGCAGTAAATAATATAAAGCAAAGGATAAGACAGGTAGCTGACCATAGGTGTCCCAAGAAAGCGGAAACAATCGCTAGAGAGCTTTTCCCAATTCTCAGAGGCTGGGTAAACTATTTTAGGGTAGCTAATTCTTCCGAAGTATTCAGCAAAGTCAGATATTATACAGCGCAGAGAATGAGAAAGTTTATATGCAGGCGAGGACAAAGGTCAGGATACGGTTATAAGCGTTATTCCGATAAATATCTTTATGGGAAACTAGGCTTATACAATGACTATCGTGTTCTTTGGGCAAAAGCCTTATGAAGAATGGTTATCGGAAAGCCGTGTGAGGGAAAACCTCAAGCACGGTTTGATGAGGGGATGGTGGAAACATTCCGCCTTGCAGGCGGCAGGTGCGCCACTGTTCTACTCTACAAAAATGGCTAAATTTTACAGTTTTATCGTCGGTAAGATGCGTTGCAATAATATAAAATGTGAGATGTTCTTTTCTGTCATCCTGAGCGAAGCGAAGGATCTTATCAGCGTCGAGATTCTTCGGCCTTCGGCCTCAGAATGACGGTATAAACCGAATTTCTCAAAATTGAGAATAATCAACGCTTTGAAATATGCTTAACATTTGTAATTGCAATGTGTTACAATAAGAGTGTTTTTGGAAAGCAAACATAAATAAAATAAATTTTAACAAAGTACTGATAATGATTAATTATTATGTTGACCCCGGTTCAGGATTTATTTTTGTCCAAAATACATCATTTCTTTGGGTTATATTAATCGGTTCCCTGGGTTTTTTCTTTTTTCTCTTTAAATTTTTTTTGAATTTTTTAAAAAGATTTATCTGGGCAATTTTAATTTTATTAACAATTTTAATCATAATGAGAATAATGATGCACAAGCCCGAAAATATAAATAAAGTGATTGTCCTGGGGATCGATGCAATGGACCCCAATATCACCGAACAGTTGATTCAAAAAGGCCGGCTGCCAAACCTTTCTTATCTAAAGACGCAGGGGAGTTTTTCGCGGCTTATAACTACTATTCCCGCTGAGTCAGTGGTTGCCTGGACGAGTTTTTCAACCGGCGTAAAACCCGGCAACCATGGCATCTTTGATTTCGTTATGCGTGACCCCACAAACTACTTTCTTTATTTAAGCTTAAATGAAATCTCCGCTACGCCGAAGGGGCCGGTAATCCGAATTCGGCGCAAGGCGCGGACTTTTTGGGATATCCTTTCCAAAATGAATATCCCCTGTTCTATTTATTTTTGTCCTAATACTTTTCCGCCCGATAAAATATCAGGCAAGATGCTTTCAGGAATGGGTGTTCCTGATATTTCGGGAACAATGGGAAAGTTCGCTTTTTATACCACAAAAACATTGTCCGGAGAAGACGCGGATAGCCGAGGAAGGATTATTCAGGTAAAATTTAAAGATAGCTTAGCTGAAACTAAAATTTATGGTCCCAGAGTATCTTCTGGGAATGCGGTTACCGAGAGCACAATTCCTTTTAAGGCTGTTCTTACTCAAGATAAAAGCGGGGTTTTTCTTGAATTTCAGGGTAACCGCTTTCTCCTTAGGCCGCAGGAATGGAGTGATTGGAAGAGAATATATTTTAAAATAAGCCCGTTTAGAAAAACATACGGGATACTAAAATTCTATTTAAAATCTATTGAGCCGGATTTTGAATTATACCTAAGCCCGATAAATTTTGATCCCCAGAGATCAGTTTTCCCTATTTCTTATCCTAAGGATTATTCAAGCAAATTAGCAAGAACAGCGGGGCTTTATTATACTCAAGGCATGCCGCATGATACCTGGGCTTTGACCGAAGGCAGAATAGATGAGAAGGCGTTTTTGGAGCACGTAGATGAAAACCTGAGAGAAAAAGAAAAAATTCTCAAAACTGAAATGCGGGAGTATAGAAACGGCTTATTCTTCTTTTATCTTGATACTTTAGATGCTGTCCAGCATATGTTTTGGCGTTATATAGACCCCCGGCACCCTCTTTATGAGAATAATCCATCATATAAAGATACTATTTACAAGTATTACGAAAGAATCGACCGGATTATCGGAGAAGTTTTAAGAAATTTGGATAAAGATACGACCTTGATTATATTATCCGACCATGGGTTTAATTCCTTCCGCAAGAGCGTCCATTTAAACCGCTGGCTTTTAGAAAATGGATTTCTTTTCCTGACAGAAGGGAAGAATGAGGGTAAAGAATTTTTTGATGATATTGATTGGTTTCGAACTAAGGCATATGCCCTTGGTTTCGGAGGAATTTATCTTAATAGGGTCGGCAGGGAAGGCCATGGAATTGTCAACAGTCCCGAAGTTGCGCAGATAAAGGATGCTATTTCAAAAAAATTAAAGGCATGGCGTGACGTCCAAACCCAAGAAGAAGTGGTAAAAAATGTATATACTAAAGAAGAGGTATTCGACGGTTCTTGCATAGATGATGCGCCGGATTTATTTGTAGGATTCAACGCCGGTTATCGGGCTTCTTGGCAGACTGCCCTGGGCGGAGTTCCTAATTTATTAATTGAGGATAATAAAAGAAAATGGAGTGGCGATCATTTAATCGACCCGGAGTTGGTCCCCGGCGTTATATTTATTAATAAAAAAGTAGAATTGAAACAGCCTTCGATCATAGATATCGTTCCTACCATATTAAATTTATTTAATATTCCTAAGCCCAAAGAAATGCAAGGGAAAATTTTATTTAAGGATTATGATAAATAAAAGAAATACATCGTCCGTTATTTTATTCATATCCTTGATCTTCGGCTTACTCGCTACTGCGCTTGCCGGGGCGAGTTCTTCGGATAAGCCAAACGTGCTATTTATTACCATCGATGCTTTGAGGTCGGATCACTTAAGCTGCTATGGATATAAGCGGGATACGTCTTTTAACATCGATCGTTTAGCAAAAGAAGGAGTTTTGTTCCGTAAGGCGATTGCTCAGGGTGGTGTGACGCGGACTTCCGTTCCCTCCATATTAACAAGTATGTATCCTAAAAACCATGGCGTGTATTGGTTTGGGGATACGATTAATCCTAAGATTGCTACTTTAGCTGAGGTATTAAAGAAGGCAGGGTATAGGACAATGGGGGGTAGTGTTAAGGGTGGCCATACCGATATCTCCGGTATTAACAGGGGTTTTGACAGCTTTGTAGATTTTTCTAAGGATGAAGAGATAGCTCCCTGGATAAGCCAGTGGATAAATGGAAGCAATAAAACACCCTTTTTTATTTGGGTGCATTATATGCCCTTACATTCTGTTTGTCACCCCCCAGCCCCTTACGATACCCTTTATGTCAGTGACAAACTTAAGCCATTTTTTGCCAAAAGAGAACCCCGGTTTTATTCTATGCCGGTTTTAATAGATGGAGAACTTGCCGAGGACTATAAATCCTATTACGTCAGCCAATACGACGGAGCCATACGCTTTGTGGATGACCA
>JAKLQX010000006.1 GCA_022013085.1 Candidatus Omnitrophota bacterium
AACATCTTATATTCTAGGCCAAGCCAGAGGAGTAATTTGTTTGGCTGCTGCGACAAAAAATATTCCTTTTTTTGAATACGCAGCTACACGTGTAAAAAAAGCAATTGTGGGCAAAGGCCTGGCTTCTAAAGCTCAGGTGCAACGCATGGTCTCCGGTACCTTAGGTTTAAAAAGTTTACCAAAATATATGGATGTTACCGATGCCTTGGCTCTGGCTATAACACATAGTTATATTGCGAAAGTGAAAATATGATTTCAAGAATCACTGGAAAGGTTTTAGAAAAGGGCTTGAATTACCTGGTATTGGACTTAGGTAATTTTTGCTATGATGTTCTTATCCCTGCTTGTGTAATGCAACGCATAGATGAGTTAACCAGCAGCGAAAATAAAATCAGTTTGATAACCTATCATTACTATCAAACAGATCAAGCTAAGAGTATCCCTATACTTATTGGGTTTCTTAACCAGGTGGAGAAGGATTTTTTTGAGATATTTATTACTGTTTCTGGTATCGGCCCACGCGCGGCATTAAAGGCTTTAAATAAACCTATTTCTTTAATCGCTAAAGCCATTGATGAAGCAGATTTAAGTTTTTTAAAAACTCTCCCTGGGATAGGAGAGCAGCGGGCAAAAGAGATTATTGCTAAATTACAAAACAAAGTAGGCAAGTTTGGTTTAATCCAGGATCGTCATGAACAAAGTAAACAGGCACCAAAGAATATTTCTGAAGAAGCGCTAGAAGTTTTGTTGCAACTTGAGTATAAGCGCAATGAGGCAACAGCTATGATCAAGAATGTTTTGGAAGCAAACTTAAGGGTTAACAGTACTGAAGAATTACTTAACTTGGTTTATAAACAAAGGCGATTAAAATAAGCATGGGTGATAATAATTTAAAGTCAGCAGTTGAAGCGATAATTTTTGCTTCAGAGAAACCTGTAACATTGGAGCAGATTAAAAAAGTTTTGGGTAATTTGGATACAGCCTCTGTACGTAATATTATTGATGAACTGAGGAGTGAATATGAAACACAAAATAGGGGCTTCCGTATAACTGAAATTGCAGGCGGATTTCAGATGAATGCATGCACTGTTTTTGCCCCATTTCTAAAAAAGTTTTTTAAAGAGCGTAGTGTAGGTAAGTTATCTAAGCCTGCTCTTGAAAGTTTGGCAATTATTGCTTATAAACAACCGTTAACTAAAGCAGAGATTGAATCATTAAGAAATGTTAATGTTGATGGAGTAATAAAAAGCCTGGGAGAAAAAAATTTAATTCGTATTTGCGGTAGAAAGAAGGTTGCTGGCAGGCCGTTTGTTTTTGGAACAACACGTGAGTTTCTCCAACATTTTGGCTTAAAGTCACTTGAAGACCTACCAAAGATTGAGGATTTCACGGCAATGGCCGAAAAAATTGAAACAAAGAATGATATAGAACCAATTAGTGAAATAAATCTGGAGGTTGAAAATGAGCCTGGACAAGTTGCGCAAGAAAATTGATTCTTTTGACGCGAAGCTTATCAGTCTATTAAATTTGCGCGCCGAGGTGACTAAAGAAATTGGTAAGGTTAAGCTGCATACAGGTAAGAGTATTTATGCCCCTGAACGAGAGATGCAGGTATTGCGTAAAATTGCTTGTTTAAATAAAGGGCCTTTAAAGAAAGGCGCACTGGAAGCGATTTATCGAGAGGTAATGTCAGCTAGCCTTGCATTAGAAAAACCACTCAAGATTGCTTATCTTGGGCCACAGGCAAGCTTTACAAATTTAGCAGCGCTAAAAAAATTCGGTTCACAAGTTGGCTATATAGCGGAAAACAGCATTGCTGATGTTTTTCTGGAAGTTGAAAGAGGGGGCGCAGACTATGGAGTCGTACCGATTGAAAACTCTATTGAAGGAGCAGTAAGCCATACACTAGATATGCTTGTTGATGCGGATCTCAAAATCTGCTCACAGGTAATTCTGGATGTATCGCACAATTTATTAGCTAATTGCGCGAGAAATAAAATCCGCCGCGTTTTCTCTAACCCACAGGTTTTTGGCCAATGCCGTATTTGGCTGCAAAAGAACCTGCCTAATGCAGAGCTGATAGATGTTCCTAGCACAACGCGCGCGGCAGAATTAGTGAAAAAAGAAAAAAATAGCGCTGCTATCGCCTCGCTTTTAGCTTCAAAAGTTTATGCGTTAAAAATTTTGGCTTCAGGCATTGAAGATTCTCCGCATAATATTACTCGATTTTTTGTAATCGGAAAGAATATTTCAAAACCAACTGGCCATGACAAAACAAGTGTGCTTTTTTCGATTAAAGATAAGGTAGGCGCTTTGTATGAAATGCTTTTGCCTTTTCGTAAGTATGGGATTAATCTTACTAAGATTGAATCCCGTCCTTCAAAGAAAAAAGCCTGGGAATATTATTTTTTTATTGATATTGTCGGACATTTTCAGGATAAATTAGTTAAGGCAGCTTTGGGTGAATTAGAGCGTAAATGCAACTATTTGAAAATCCTGGGTTCTTACCCAACTGGAGAATAATTAAAAGTGAAGGAATTGATTCGTAAAAGTGTTTTAGCAGTTTCGCCATATATTGCTGGTAAACCCATAGAAGAGACTAAAAGGCAGCTTGGCTTAAAAGAAGTTATAAAGTTAGCTTCTAATGAAAATCCGCTTGGGCCATCGCCTAAAGCAATCAGCGCGATGAAAAAATGCTTGTCTTGCGTTAATCGTTATCCAGATTCTCAAAATTACTATCTTAAAAAGCGGCTAGCTAAATACTTTGGATTAGACCGGGCAAACTTTGTATTTGGAAATGGCTCGGATGAGCTTATTGATGTAATCATCAAGACTTTGGTTGAACCGGACGAATTTATCATTACCTCGGATACTACTTTTTTAGAATATGAGATTATTGCCCAGAGCAATGATCGTAAAGTTAAGAAAGCTCCCATGCTATATTTTAAATATGATTTAGGGGGAATGCTTAAGTTGGTTGATAAAAAAACTAAGTTAATTTTTATTGCTAATCCTAATAATCCTACGGGTACCTATGTTAATAAATACGAAGTCACGCAATTTTTAAATGCGCTTCCAAAATCTGTAGTAGTTGTTTTTGATGAGGCATATGACGCTTATATTGACGTCGATGATTACCCGGATTCCTTAAGCTACTTAAAAAAAAGAAATAACATTATCATCCTTAAAACATTTTCTAAGGCTTATGGATTAGCAGGTTTGCGTTTAGGCTATGCCATAGGTAATACTGAATTAATAGGCTACATGGAACGCATTAGGCAACCATTCAATGTAAACATTTTGGCACAGTCAGCTGCATTAGCTGCCATAGAAGATAAGGAATTTATTAAGAAAACGCGTCAGCTAGTTTTGCAAGGAAAGGCTTTTATCTATTCTGCGCTTTCTAAAATGGGGCTAGGCTTCGTGCCTTCAGTTGCCAATTTTATTCTAGTGGATGTAAGTAAGGATGGGGTTGAGGTATTCAAATCAATGCTTAAATATGGAGTTATTGTTCGCGATATGAAACAGTATGGTTTGAAGAATTTTATTCGCGTAACTATCGGCACGAATAAGGAAAATGAACGATTTGTGCGTGTTTTAAGAAAAGTTCTTACACCCCGCGCTTAGTGGAATTGCGCGGGTGTGCCTTGGTAGGCAAAGGAGATTAACTAATGATTATTGTTTTAAAGCCTGAAGCAACAAAGCTTCAAATTAATCATATAATTGATAAGGTGCAGGCTTTAGGATTAACTGTTCATGTTTCTAAGGGAAGCGCAAGAACAATTATCGGCGTTATAGGGCCCGAGGATGTTTTGCGGGTTACGCCATTAGAGGTTTTTCCAGGGGTAGAGAATGTTATCCCGGTGCTTTCGCCATTTAGATTAGTTTCCCGGGAATTTAAAAAAGAGGACTCAATAATTGAACTTGGTAAAGGAGTAAGCATTGGTGGCAAAGAAGTAGTAATTATGGCCGGTCCTTGTACTATTGAAAATATTGATAGCTTAATGGAAATCGCCAAAGAAGTTAAAAAAGCAGGGGCTAGCGTTTTACGCGGTGGAGCTTTTAAGCCCAGAACATCTCCTTATAGTTTTCAGGGGTTAGGTAAAGCTGGTTTGCAAATGTTAAAAAAAGTGGGAGATGAATTGGGTTTGGTTACCATTAGTGAAGTAATGGACCCGCGCGATGTTGGTTTAGTTGCTGAATATGTGGATATTTTACAGGTTGGTTGCCGCAATATGCAGAATTTTAACCTTTTAAAAGAAGTGGGGGCAGTTAAAAAACCTGTTTTATTAAAACGTGGCATGGCTTCTACTGTTAAGGATATGCTCATGTCTGCTGAATATATATTAAGCGCGGGAAATTTTTCAGTTATTTTATGTGAGCGCGGAATTCGCACTTTTGAAGATTCAACGCGCAATACTTTAGATATCAGCGCCATACCAGTAGTCAAGCAGCTATCGCATTTACCGATTATTGTTGACCCATCACATGCTGCTGGAAAATGGGGGCTGGTTCCTGCTTTAGCTAAGGCGGCAATAGCAGCAGGCTCAGATGGCTTGATTATTGAAGTACATAATCATCCTGAAGAAGCTGTTTCTGATGGCTCGCAGTCACTACTCCCAACTAATTTTTCAACTTTAATGTCTGAACTTAAAAGTATCGCTGTAGTAGTGGGGAGAAAAATTTCATGAAAATCTTTAATAAGGTTGTGATTTTTGGCACCGGTTTGATTGGGGGTTCACTTGGGCTAGCATTAAAAAGGAAACATTTAATCACTCAGATAATTGGTTTTAGCAAACATAAAGAAAACGCAATTAAAGCTTTAAAAATTGGCGCTATTGATTATATTGGTTCTTCCTTAGATACAACTCAAGATGCAGATCTTATTATATTAGCTACCCCAGTGGATACGATTATAGATATTATGTTTAAAATATCCCCGAAGCTAAAAAAAGACTGTATTGTAATTGATGTTGGTAGTACTAAAGAAAATATTGTGAAGGAACTAAATAAGCTAACTCCTAATTTTGTGGGTTGCCATCCCTTGGCGGGTTCTGAAAAAAAAGGTATCAAGAACGCCCAAACAGATATTTTTAATAATTCCATTTGTATCATTACCTCGTCAGCTAGAACCAAAAGAAACGCTCTTAAGAAAATAGAATTACTCTGGCAAAAATTAGGGGCTAAGACCATTATGATGCATCCCAAGCAACACGATCAAATTTTGTCCTTTACTAGCCACCTTCCGCACATAGTCGCTTTTTCGTTAATGGGCGCAATTCCGGATAAATTTTTAAATGTAAGCTCTGGTGGCTTAAAGGATACTACGCGTATTGCGGCTTCAGATGTATTGCTTTGGAGCCAGATATTTTTAAGTAATCGTAACAATCTGCTTGTCGCAGTTACTGCCTTCCAAACAAAGCTTGCCGCTTTAAAGCTCGCCTTAAAAAAGAAAGATAGCAAACATTTAATAAAGATATTGTCAAAAGCTAAAGAAAAACGAGAACGATTGGGATGATTATTGCTATTGACGGCCCAGCAGGAGCAGGAAAAAGCACAGTAGCTAAGATTTTAGCTAAAAGGCTGGGTTTTCTTTATATTGATACCGGAGCAATGTATCGGGCATTAACATTAAAAGTATTAGAAAATAATATACCTGTTAATGACGAGTTGCAAATAAATGAACTAGCAAAGAAAGTAAAAATAGATTTACGTAACAACCCAGATGGTTCCCTAACTGTTCTTTTAGATGGACAAGATGTTTCCTTAGAAATACGTAAAGCGCGTATTACGCAGTTTGTTTCCGATATTGCTAAAATTAAAGATGTGCGCCAGGTATTAGTTAAGATGCAAAGAGAGTTGGGTAAAAGGGGTGATTGTGTTTTAGATGGCAGAGATATCGGCACGGTTGTTTTTCCTGATGCAGCGAGGAAATTCTTTATTGATGCTACAAGTAACGTACGAGTCCAGCGTCGTTTTAAAGAACTAAAAGATTTAAATCAAAATATCGCGGTTCTTGATGTAGAGAAAGATTTATCTAACCGGGATAAAATTGATAGTACGCGGGAAATTTCGCCTCTATGCAAAGCAAAGGATGCAATTTATATCGATACAACTGAGTTGTCAATAGAACAAGTTGTAGATAAGCTGCTAAGATTTATAAAAAATGGATAAAAAATTAATAAGAAATTTTTCTATTATAGCGCATATTGACCACGGTAAATCTACTCTCGCTGATCGTATCCTAGAGTTAACGGGCGCTGTTGATATACGCCATAAAGGCGACCAGCTGCTTGATGACATGGAACTAGAAAAGGAGCGCGGTATTACCATAAAGGCTTCAATGGTCAGGCTTAATTATTTCTCTAAAAAATTTAACCAAGAATATATCCTAAATTTAATTGATACTCCGGGACATGTAGATTTTACTTATGAGGTTTCTAAATCTTTGGCTGCTTGTGAAGGAGCGGTATTGGTTGTAGACGCGGGCCAGGGAATTGAAGCGCAAACTGTAGCGAATTATTATTTAGCTATGGAAAACAATCTGCATGTTATTCCTGTAATTAACAAAGTAGATCTAATTTCCGCGGATGTGCCTAAAGTGAAAAAGCAAGTTGAGTCTGTTCTGGGTTTTAAGGAGGACGAGATTATCCTGGCATCCGCGAAAGAAGGCGTCGGGATCATTGAGATTCTGGATAGGATTATTGAAACTATTCCTAGCCCAACTGGTGAAATAAATGATCCGCTTAAGGCTTTAATTTTTGATTGTCGTTTTGACCCTTTTAAGGGTGTTGTTATTTTTGTAAAGATTATTGCTGGAGAGATTACCCCTAAGACTCAGTTAAAAATGTTTCATACAGGTAAGATCTATAAAATTGAAGAACTGGGGGTTTTTAAAGATTTGAAATACTCTAGCGTGGACTCGCTAACATGCGGAGAAGTAGGCTATTTTACAGCAAATATGCGTGACCCCAGAGAAGTGGCTATCGGAGACACGATGACTAATGTGTTAAACCCTTGCAGCCAAGCTTTGCCAGGGTATCGCAAGGTTAAGCCTTTGGTTTTTTGCGGGGTCTATCCGGTTAACCCGGCAGATT
>JAKLQX010000055.1 GCA_022013085.1 Candidatus Omnitrophota bacterium
CAAAGGCGGGGCAATCTCGGAACGGCGATGCTGTTTGAGCGCCGAGTGAGAACACGAGGCGCGAGTTCAGCAGCCGCCGAAATGCGAAAGATCATTGGCGTAAAAAAATCGACCTGAGTGAGAAAACTAGCAGAGGCATTTTATTAGTATTATTTACCTAGAACGTCTTTGATATCGAAGAGTAATCTTTGGTAATCGATGGGTTTTTCTATGTAGACGGTGATTCCGCTTTTAGCGGCGATATGCTTATCAACCTCTTCGTGTTTTAAGGAAGTAGCGATAATGGGGGTATCTTTGAACTCCGGGAGAGATCTTATATCCTGCGCAACTTTAAAACCACTTTCATCTGGTAAGACCAGGTCTAAAAGTATGCAATCAGGCGCTTCTTCTTTTATTTTTTTTATCCCCTCTTTAGCGTTGTAAGCAACTAAAACTGTATAACCGGCTTTAAGCAATTCTTCCTTAGTTTTTTTGACGATATTATAATCATCATCAATAATGAGGATTTTTTTACCCATGAGTAGATTATACACTATAAAGATAGAGAATACAATTTGACTTTTTATAGTTAGATTTAAGTTAATTTGGCGTCTATTGGTATGGAAAGGAGAATAATGCTTAATTTTACTCCGGAAGAGAAAAAGGTAATTTTGTTTCTTTTGGCTATTGGTTTTTTTGGGGTATTTATCAATTTTCTAGCTAAATTAAATCCTCCGGTGAAAAAGTTGATTTGTCCGCAGGTAAGCTTAGCCAGGCTTGACTTGAATAAAATATCTTTAGAAGAGCTGCTTAAAACTAAATGCCTTCCGCAAAAAACTGCACAGCGTATTATTGCATACCGCCTGGAGCATGGCGCGTTTGTTAATCTTGATGGGTTAAAAGAAATCCGGGGCATTGGCGAAAAACGCTATGAGAAGTTAAAAGGGCTTTTTTTCGTAGAATGAAAAGGTTACTTGCGGTATTGACTGTATTTTATTGTTTAGGCATTATCCTGGTTAGCTTAATTTGGGTTAATGTTTGGTTAATTTTTGGGTTGTGGTTAGCCGTTTTTATTGCTACTTGTTTTAGTTTAAGAAAGCAATATCAATTTTTGATTTTAGTATTCTTATTAGCTACGCTTTTAGGAGGATATAGTGTAAAGAATTCCTATATACTTGGCGCCTGCAACATTAGTAAGTTTGTGCAGTATAAAGACCGTAATGTTTACAACTTAAGCGGTTTTGTTGATAGCCTTCCGGAAGTAACACAAACGGGCACCGTATTTATTTTTCGCGCTCAAGAGCTCCAAAGCCACAATTTAAAGTGGCGTTGCTGTGGCAAAGTGCTGGTTAATTTAGATTTTCCACAGGCAATAAATTATGGAGATAAACTTATTTTAATTGGTAACTTATCACGCCCCGCTGGATTTGGAAATAACCGGCACACTTACCGAGAATATCTGATGCGTCAGGGTATTTATTTGACGATGCATATAAAAAGTAGCCTGCAAATCATTCTTCAGGAGAGGAATGTGGGTGTTAAATTAATTGGGTTTTCTTTTTGGTTGCGAGAGAGAATGGAGAAAATTATTAGCAGGTATCTTCCAGATTTACCCTCGGGCATTCTCTCCGCTATGGTTTTAGGCCAAAGGCGCGGGGTTCCCTGGTTGGTAAATAATGCTTTTGTAAAATCCGGCACCGTGCATATTTTGGTAGTGAGCGGTTTTAATGTTGGGATTATCGCTTTTATTATTAACCTATTACTTAAAATTATGCGTATTCCGCGCGATGTGCGTATTATTCTTGCGGTAATCTGTCTTTTGATTTATTGCATGGTTACAGGCGCAACTAATCCAGTCCTGCGCGCTACGGTTATGGGGATAATATTCTTGCTTGCGCGTATCTTTAAAAGACAGCCGGATATGTATAATTCTTTGGCTTGCGCTGTTTTATTTATTCTTATCATTAATCCCAGGCAGCTTTTTGATATTGGTTTTCAGTTGTCTTTTGCCAGCGTGTTAGCAATTGTGTATTTTTATCCAAAACTAAAAACGTTTTTACGCATCCGTAATTATCGAAACAAAGTATTGAGATTTATTGCTGAGGGGTTAGCGGTTTCTTTATCTGCTTGGCTGGGGACAATGGGGATTATTGCTTATAACTTCCGCATTATTTCCCCAGTAACGGTTTTGGCCAATATGTTGATTGTTCCACTGGCTACTTTAATTACTTTATCTGGCTTTACCCTGGTTTTATCTGGGGTGTTTTTCCCTGCTTTAGCGCATTTTTCAAGTATAACTATTAGCATGCTTATTACTCTACTTTTGAATATAAACGCCTTAGTCATCAAAATCCCGTTTGCCTATTTTTATTTATAGATGTAAAGGTATCGCCATTCAGCGGGTCCTGCCTGCCGAGCCACCTCGCCGTGCTCACTTACGTTGCGCGCGGCAAGGGCTTCGTCTCGACAGTCACCCGCTGCCTATACCCCGCGTTTAATTTATCTTTGACAAAGGGCGCTGGCTATGCTAAATTCATAATATTATGAAACGAATAATCTTAAGCGTATTAATAATTTCTTTTCTTTGGATTCAGCCGGCTCACTCTTTTTGGATTTGGACTCCTAAAACAGGGAAATGGATTAATCCCAAGAACCTGCCTAAAGATAATCCTAAGGAGCAGTTTGCCTATGCTAAATCATTTTATGAGGATAATAAATTTGAAGAAGCTAAGCGTGAATTTCGTAAATTGCTTAAAGCCTATCCTAAATCAGCTGAGGCCGCAGAAGGCCAGTATTATTTGGGCTTAACTGAAGAGCAGGAGGGGAAATTTTACGAAGCTTATCAGGCATATCAGATGATGATTGATAAATATCCTTTTAGCGAACGCATTCAGGAGGTTATCGAGCGGGAGTATAAGATTGCTGAGAAATTTATGGCTGGGGAAAAACGTAAAGCCTTTGGTATAACTTTGCCTGTGGATAATCCGGCGATTGAAATATTTGGTAAAGTAGTAGAAAATTCTACTTATGGCCCGCTAGCTCCCAAAGCACAGTATAAATTAGGCTTGGTTTTAAAGGCCCTATTGCGTTATTATGAAGCAGAGGAGGAGTTTAATAAAGTTATTTCCCGTTATCCAGATAGTGAATGGTCAGATGCAGCTAAATTCCAAATTGCATCGTGCCGGGCAAGCTTATCCAAGGGCGCTGCTTATGATCAAGGTTCAGCTCAAGAAGCAAAAGAAAAGTTTGCAGCTTTTGTAAAAGAGCATCCTGATGCAGTGCTTTCTCTTGATGCTGAAAAGAATATTGGCCAGATCAGAGAAAAAGAGGCTGAGGCAAACTATAATATTGCCTGTTTCTATGAAAAACAACTTGCCCTGGACGCAGCTAAGATCTATTATACTGATATAATCAATAATTACGCAGAAAGCCCTTGGGCTATACAAGCTGCGGCGAAATTGCAGATAATGGAGCGTAAAAATGAAAAAAATTAACTTTTTCTTATCCTTAACTACTATATTTTATCTACTAACTACTGTTTTATCCGGCTGCGGTTATACTACGCGTTCCATGCTTTCCGGAAAATATAGCACAATTTATATAACTCCATTCTTAAATAAAGTTGATATAACCCAGGAAAGCTATTCTGCCAGTAAATATCGTATTTACCGGCCTATGCTGGAAACCAATATTACGAAAAGGGTGATTAACCGGTATCTTTTCGATGGTAATCTTAAGCCGGTTAAAGAAGAGAAGGCTGATCTTGTGCTTAAGGGTGAGTTGGTAGAGTATCGTAAAGATCCTTTAACTTACACTTCAGATGGTAATGATGTTACTGAGTACCGTATAAATATTTATGTGAATTTAAGCCTTTGGGATATGAAGGAGAATAAATTACTTTGGCAGGAGAATAACTTTAACGGTAATTATTCTTATTTCGTAAAAACTACAACGATAAATCCAGGTTCGAATGTAATTGTGGTATCTGAAGATATAGCAGTAAACAATGCTATAGAGGATCTTGCCCGTCGCATTGTCGAGCGCACAGTTGAGCAATGGTAATATGGTTTATTTATTTGTTGGCCAGGATCCCGCGCTTAAAGAAATCCAGCTTAATAAAATAAAGCAGGAATTCCTTCCTCAAAAACTTCGAGAGTTTAATTTAGATGTACTTTACTCTAAGGAAATAAATTTAAAAGCGATCCAGGAG